>NZ_CP013419.1:300000-375023 GCF_001524445.2 Burkholderia savannae | reverse complement strand
CTTCGATCGTCCAGTCGCCCTGCTTGAGGAGTCGCCCTACATGACCACCCGCCCCCGGCGGAGCGATGAGCGGCCGCGCCTCGGCAAGCGTGACCGTGTAGCCGTAGGCGCGAAGCTCAAGGGGCTGGACTGACATCCGTTGCGGCGGCGTCTGCAGCATGTCGATGAAGGCCTGTTCGGCAGGCCAGTTTTTCGATTCGCTTTCCATGAGCGATGCCGCCTTCGGAATGGTGGGTCCCCGCGACGCCAGCGTGCGTCCATCGCGCGCGAACGTCACCGGCCGCATATCCGCCGTCGCAGCCTGATCGAAACCGGAGAAGGAGCCGCCGTGCCGCCGGAACGTCATCGTGCAGAACCCCGAGGCAGGACAGTTCGCCTCATGGAACACCCAGCCTTTGATCACGGTTTCCTTGCCACCGACGGCCGTAAGCAGTGCAGGGCCGAGCTCAGACGCGCGCGGCTGCATGCGCGCGAAGACATCACGGACCGCGACCGCATACTGTTCGGCAAAGGTCGGCGCGCGTGGTGGGGGCGGCGGCGGAGAAAGAACGTCCAGCAGCTTCGGGACGCCAAAAAACGCGCCGACCACGATTGCGGCTACCGGAATGAAGGTCGGCACGGACATCGGAAGTTTTGCGATGCGTCCGACCTTGCGGTTCGCCAGCAACTCGCTCGCCTGAAACGGTTCGTCGACGTCGCCGATCCGATCGCCCGTGCCGAGCGTGTCGAGCCTCAGATTCCCCTTCAGGCATTCCTGCTCGATCTCAAGACGCCGTGCCAGCGCCGCCTCAGGCGACAAGACTTCATCATTGCGCACGGCGCCACGGACCACATACACCACATAGACGCGCTGGCCGTCCTGCAGCAGGACCAACGCTGCGTCGCGTCCCTTGATGCGGTCGTGGAGCGCCACGCGTGCGGCGCCCGAGTACAGGCGTGTGCCCTTTACTTCCGGCGCGTCCGGCATCGCAAAACCGCCGATCAGGTCGGTGCCGACTTTGAACTCAACGTAGTGGGTCGCGCCGAATGTATCGGCGTAACGCCGCCGCTCGGCCTTACCCCCCTTCACCGGGTAGGCCCGCCAGTCAATGCCAAAAACAAGCCGCGCGCGCTTGTCAGTTGGCAGGGGTTCCGTGATATGCATCATCGATCACATCGACGGAACGACCGTCGCCTTCAGCATGATGATCTGGAACGTCTTCGCCTTGTTCCAGCTACCCGTGATGCCGGCGATGCCGGTATTCGTCGTGCTATCGGCCTGGTCGGTGATCGCGCCATACAGTACGATGGTCTGCCCGTCCGACAGTGCGATCGTCTGATCGTCCTTCGTACCGATCGTATGTGCCAGCTGGATTTGTTGCTGGGTCTGACCAGACCCAGCGCCCGCGCTCGTGAACGGACCGTTCAGCTTCGAGCTATCCGCCCAATATGCGAGGACGATCTGGTTGTGGTCGTTGACTGCCGGCAGAACGTTCACGAAGTCGCCCGTCGTGATCGTGCCCGGTGTCAGACCCGGCACACCGCCGGACGTCGCCGTCAGCGAGCCGGACGACGGCGTGGTCGAGCGCAGGTAGTCATCGCTCTTGAACGACGCCACCGAGACCGGCAGGCCGTTGAGCGTCATCTTGGTCATCGTGTTGTCCTGCACGGTGCGGCCGTACTGGTTCAGCGCATTCACGACCGCGTTGGTGCCGGAGAACGGTGCATCCGGGCGCAACACAGATACACCGACCGCCCCGCCGCCCGAGGCAAGCGATGTCGGCGATGTAAAGCTGATCGCATACCGCGCGAGGCCCGCGTGCATCGCGTTGAACACGACATCCGCGTTCATTCCCGCTTGACTGCCCTTGTTCAGCGCGATCTGGATCGTGCGAACCGTAATCGCCACTTGACGCGTCGAGATCGCGTTCTCGTGCTTGAGCAGCTTGCCGATGTTGTCTGCCGCCTCCTTGGTGTCGTGCACCATCACGAGACGGCTCTGCGGATTGATGCTGACGCGGCCCATCGGCGAGCGCAGCTTCTCGATTTCGGCGGTGATCGCGGCGATCTGATCGAAATCGCCTTCCCGGCCGGTCGATGTCTGCGCTGAGAACGAGCCGGTGTTCCCGCCCGAGCTACCACCGCTACCGCTGCCCGACTGGTTGCCGGTCGACGTATCCATTCCCTTGCTCATCGTCGACTTGATCGACACCTTGCCGGGAATCGCCGCGATCTGGTACATCCGAGTGACAAACCGGGACACGTTGATCGTGCTGCCGTCAAATGACCAGTCGAGGCCTAGGTCGGTCGTCATGTTCTTCATGTACATGCCGGCCCGGCCCGTGAACGCTTGCCGATAGATCGGCTCTTCGGATCGCGCAGCGCCGTTCTGCCCCTTCGACTCGGTTTGTCCGGGGACCAACGAATCGCGCGGCACGAACACGTCGGGGCTCAGGTGCACGGGGTAGCCCGTCGCCGTCGAGACGAGCGTGGCGATCTGCTTGATCCCAAGATTCGCAGGGAGCGTGATCGTCTTCTCACGGAATGCAGCCGGCAACGTCGCTTCATAGGCGAGCGGCACTAGGCGATCTCCGAGGAACGCGGTCGGCACGTCCTCGACTAGTGCCATCGGTACAGGTCCCTTCCCTAATGCATCCGATATCGTGCGATGTGCGGCGTCGTAGCTGTCGTTCACGTCCTGTTGCGTCACGGCGCAGCCACCGGCCATCACGGCGCTCGCCATCGCGACGGCCGATTTCAATAGGTGAACACGCATGGTTCTCAGCAAAAGGTCAACACGCATGGTTCTCAGTCCTGGCAGTTGCCCGCGCGGGCTATCACGCGGATGACGTTGTTCGAATGGCGGCACGCGCGCGTCGGCGTGCGCATGTGGTTCGTCGCCTTCATTACCTGCTGAAGGACGGAAGTGAAATCCCCCGTGAACGTCGCGTTGAACTCCAGCGGGAGGTCGTCGTCGATCTTCCACGCGAGTTGCCATCCCTGCTGCTGCAGCCAGCGATCGAGTGCATCGCGAAGATTCACGTCCGCCGGCGTCACGGAGAAAGTCAGCGTGACGCTCGCCGCCTGCGTGCCTATCCCCGGTAGAACAACCGGGGCAACGGCAGTAGACAGCGCAGTTGCCGTGACGCCCGCTGACGCCGGCACCACAGGCGCGGCCGCCTTCGGACTGTCTGCGGCCGCCGGCACCGCCTTCGGCATCGCAGCGAGCACCTGCCAACCGTCTGTGTCGACAGCGCTCACGGCAAGATCGGGTGACGCGTGCACCGCGACAGCCAACACAGCCAGAGCCCCCGCAACGACGGCACGCACGCGCGCCTGATTCGAATTTGTCTTCTGCATGGTTACCGGCCCTGTTGCATGTAGCGGCGATAAATCGCACTGGCGTAGACGAGTTGCTTGGACGGCGTGACTGCGTTATACGCGCCGACCGCCTTCCAGGTCGGTCCAAAGCGGCGTACGTTCGATGCGAGAATCCACGCTCCAACGTACGCGCTGACGCAGCCGTTATAGAGGTGCTCGCGACGGATGCCGTAACGCGCGAGCGTCGGGAGCCACGACGTGTTGATCTGCATGAGCCCGATGTCTTCACTGCCGTTTTTGTTCCGGTTCACGGCATAGGTGCTCATGCTTGATTCGTATTCCGCAATCACACGCAGCAACCGCGGATTCACGCGATGGAAGGCAGCTGCGTCATCGATGCAGTCTGCCTGGCACGGCAGCGCGATGACCGCCAACAAAATGGCAACGATCGATCCGATGAACTTCACAACGTCGGCCCTCCGCTCGTCTGCAGTGTTGCGTCCGGCGTTTCGCGGTAGACGACTTCCTTTCGCCGCTTCACCTGGGTCGTATTGCCGTCTGCCGTCGCCGTAAACTGGTCGGCGGTGCCCTCGAACATGAAGTAGCGTCCCTTCTGCTCTCCGATGCCCAGGTTCCGCGCATCCGTCACGCCGACGCGGACGACCGAGTCAGCAAACTTGAAGTACGTGCGCCCTTCTCGATCGAATACCGCCTCGAGCTTCGCGCGGTTCGCCTGATCGAAGTCGTAGACCGTTCTTACTTCGCGCGTCACCTCAACGCGGTTCGTCGCATCGGCGACAATGAAGCGCCCCGCGCGATCGATCGTCATCACGCTTTTGACATCATCCCAGCTCGTGCGCAGCGTTTTGCCGTCCGCCGTCTTAAACGTGACGGTTTTGGCCGGCTTCGACGTGAAACGGATTTGCATATGTGTGTCGTCACCGTCCCGGATCGCCTGCGCGCCAAAGTGTTCGGCCAGCCTCGATACCAGCGCAGGTTCCGCATTGACGCGCGCGACGACGCTATTCGGACCAGCCTCATCAATACCTCGCTCGTTCGACGCATAGTTCAGCGCGGCAGACTTTGGAGGATCGCGATGCAACCGGACGTGACGCGCGCCGAAGTCGACATCCGCGTACAGCCCTGTCTGCGTCATCAAACGATCGAGCGCCTGCATCCAGTTCTCGCCGTCGCGCGTGCCAAACAGTTCGGGGGTCGTCAGGTCGACATCCTTCTGCGCCGATCCTGTCCAGCCCTGCGGGACAAGTGACTTCACGACTTTACCGACCGGAAGCGACACGTGAAGCGCGCGCACCGGCGCGAGCGCCGAGCGAGTGCCAATCATCACCAGACGGTTCGTGAAGCCGTCGAACCCGGCCGGCAGATCGTCCTTCATCGCTGCCAACGCACCCGACCCGCCGATGAAAGTGTTGGCCTTCTTCCAGCGCGCAGTCGCCGAGTGTGCGCCAACCTTGTACGTGATTGACACCGGCGTTCCTTCGACGACCACATACGGACCTTCGGTATGCCCGCCCTCGGCGACGATGACCTGGCCCGCGCGCGGCTGGATATAGGTCTTCGCTCCGTCGTTGAAGATCAATGCCGGCCGTTCGGCGATGCCGCCCAGGATGTCGTAGTCGAAGTCGAACGGATCAGTGTTCGCCGCAGACGCGGCCGTAATCACGATCGCCGACAGGGCGCACGCAAGTAACTTGGTCGTGTGCTTCACAGGCCTGCCTCGATCATGGAGAGATGTCGGACGAACCGTGCGAGGTACGTGCGACCGGGTTTGGGATTTGCGCTGTGGTAGTAGGCAATTGCCTTCGCGACCGAGTCGGTCCGCGCGAAGTTCTCGGTGAGGATCGCTTCCGCGACCGCGACGTTGGTGGCGGGTGCGAGCGCATCCCACGCTGACGCAAAGCGTTTGCCGTGGTAGCACCAGTTCACCTGCATGAGGCCGACGTCGAAATTGCAGCGCCCGCGCGCAAGCAACGTCTCGATTGCCTTGTAGGCTTCTTCTCGCGACTTGAAGAAGTAGCCCTGACCCGCGACATTCAGCGTCCACGGCCACGCGCGGCCACGGTAGTTCGACTCGTTCAGCGCAATGCCTGCGAGGATCTTCGGATCGACGTTGATGTGCAGCAACTCGAACGGCGCGACCGCGCGAGAGCACGCCCATCCGCCACGACGTTCAGCGAGTGCCGCCTGCGCGCCGTCATCCAGCACGGGCGGCTGCAGCCAGCCGCGCTCGATGAAAAGTTCATCCAGCGCGACATCGCGTCCATCGACCGTGACCGTGATGCCCGCTTCACGTGAACTGCGTACGGTCTGTCCGATCAGCGGTGACGCCCATTCGATGAATGCATCAAGGCCGCAGTGATAGACCGGCTTGCCGGGCAGCAGCGCGACCTGACGCGTCGCGCCGTCTTGAATGACAACACTCACCGGGCTGATCACCTGCGCAATGACCGCCGACTGCGCGTGTGCGCTCGCCATCCCCATTGCGGCGAGGAGAATCGCACGCTTGGTCACCGTGGCCCCCTGTACGGCTCGAGTACCAAGTCGCGATTGATCTTCATCATGAAATGCCGCTCGCCCGGCTTCGATTTGATGGTCGGCGGGATGTTCTTGTAGCGGTCGAGCACCGACTGCGCCGTTTGCGCGGCAATTTGCCCACCCGTGCTACCTACTTGGGTGACACCAAGCGGGCCGGTCGTCGTGCTCTGATCGCTATTGCTGAAGGTGCGAACCAGAATGGCGTTCAGAAACGAGGTCGAGTAGATCTTCCAGAAGTGGTTGTTCACGTCACCACTGAAGCCGGCCGTGCCATCGCCGTCGGCGCCTTGTGCACCATACAGCGGTACGTGCTTGCCGTTCGGCAGACGCATTTCCGCGCCGGCGACGAGAATCGACTCCTGTCCCGGCTGAATGTCCGAGCTGTAGGGTGCAACGATAGTGGTGCCCCACGGAATCATCAGGCACCGACCATCGCCGTTGTTCGCGTACACATCGGTCTCGACGGTCAGCGACGCGGTGCCAGGACGGTCCGAGTTGAGCGCCTCGTTCGAGAGAACCGGAATCTTCGCCGGTGGCGACAGCGTGCAGCCGTGCGACTGGCCAACAAAGCCGGTTCGCGCGAAATCTTTGTCGCCTTCGTTCAACTGGGCTACGTCCCGCATGAATGCGTTGTCGCGCTGCTGGGTGGTCATGGACCCGGCGGCCTGCCCCCCCCTCGCAGCCAGTGTCGCTTGTGCGGTCGCCTCCTTCATCGCGGCATCCTGAGCAGCCGCCTGCTGGAGCAGCATCTGTTGCGGCGAGATGACGCCGTTCGGCAGTTGCGGTTGCTGCGGCTGGGCGTCCTTGACCTTCAAGCTTAGACGAAAGATCGGCGAAGCATAAATATTGTCCTCGTCGTTCTCGGCTTTGAGTTGTGCCGTGTTTGCGCTCGGCATCAATGCGTCGGCTGACAGCGTCGGTTTCTTCGCATTCGCTGCGGCCGCAGCGCTCGCAGCCGCAGCGACTTCCGCTGCTCGCCGACGTGCTTCGGCCTGTTGTTGCTCGATGAGCTTGTCGACATCCGCTTTGTCAGCATTGCTCTTGTCAACCGCTTCGGCTGCACGTTCGCGTTTCGCCTTCAGCGCCTCTGCTTCTGCCTTGTTGGCTTCGACGGTCTGCGTGTAAAAGCCGAGCGTGCCTATCGCAATCGCGGCTATCGAGCCGATCACGATCATGACGTTGCGGGGCACCTTGCCCTTCAGCAAGGTCTTTTCTTGCGGACTGGTCGGATCGGTTTGCTTTGCCATACCGTCCTCAGAATCCGAACAGGCCACGACGGCCGCGGGTGATCGTCACTTCCTCGCCCGGCCGGGTGAGCTTGATCTCATCTGCCAATCGCTGGATGACGATGTACGGGCCGCGGCGGATAAAGTTCGGGCTGACGATATCGCCGCCGTCCTTGATGGTCGGCACGGCAAACGGCGTGCGCGGAGGCATCCGAATCCAGATGAAGGTACCGTCGTCGAAAACGGTCTCGGGCTTGAGCGAGCTGGTCCCTGACACTGTGTATTCGAAGTTCAGTTTGTCGGGCGACACGCCGATCGGACCGGAATCCGAATGACTCGTGTGGTCTGCGTCGCGATCGTCGTCCGGCGCATTGCCGCGCGCGCGTACCTTCGACATCAGCGAGTTCGGGTAGTTGAAGCGCACGTTCTGATAGAACAGTCCGCCCAGCGGCGACGAGACGAGCGTCAGCTCGTACTCGCGCCTGTTCGTGCTTAGGTGCAGCGTGTTCACGAGCCCCGGTTTGATGGGCTTCACGTACACATGGTTAGCACCGTCGGTGTCGAGGATCCATTGCTTAGAATCGCCCATCGCCGGCTCGCTAATCAGACTCTCCCCCCGCTCCAGCTCGATCGTCGTGAGCTTCAGCGGCGCCGTCATCACGCGGAAAATCTGGTCCCGGCTGTACTGAAACACGGCCATACGCGCGTCGCCCGGCATGGTGATCGGATCGGTGCCCGAGTTGTACGGGTTCACCGGGCTCATCGCATCGCCGATGATGCTGTCGACGTCGAAGTTCGGGATCGGTGCGATCGGACTGGCGGCAGTCTTCGCGGCGAATGCATTGGCTGATGCCGCGATCAACGCGAGCGCAATCCAGGTCACAACGGAACGTGGTCGTTTCATGCGCCAGTCTTCTGCAGGGTGAAGAACGGGTAGTAGAGGCCGTACGGATTCGTGCCCAGCACGTCTTCGGCAGTTGGGGGAATGATCTGGTAGCGCATCGTCAACGCGAAACGGATGTCGACAGGTTTGTCAGTTGGCGATTGCCGCGTCGATGTCGTGAACTCGACCACGACGGTCGAATCCTCCAGCAGCGAAACGTTGGTCACCTTCGGCTCGCGAACCAGCTTCGGATTGGTCGTGATCTGGTCAAACGGCTTGTCGTCGCTGATCCATGTTGCAAACTGATTCTTCGCGTTGCCGACCATCTTGGCCTTGACCGCGTTGACGTTCTTGGCGAGCCGGGAAGTTCGGATATCGTCGGTGAGCACCGGCTCGATCGTGAACCAGTGCTCGACGTCCTGTTTGATCGCCGTGCGCTTCGCCTGGTCGTCGGGGTTGTATGCGGCCAGTTGCTTGACCAGCGGATTACCGCCAGCATCTGACGAAACGCCATACGACTTCACGACCGAGGGTGGTGGTTGCCGGGTGTAGACGGCGCCGCCGGCGATGATCGCGAGGACGAAGCAGAAGGTTTTCCAGTGATTGGCTTCGACGCGCAGACGCGTCCCCTGATCGAAGATGATCTTTTCGGGGTCCTCATTCGAGTAGTGGCCGGGCGCTGGCGACAGCGCGACCTGCTTCTTGCTACGGGGAAAGAGTCTGGGGAATTGCATCACGGAGTTCCAATTGGTCCGGGACAATTGGAACAGCCGAGGTGACAACGGCACTTGGGAAAAGAGCCATCATTTCAGGGACCTTTTCGCGACGGAAGAAAGAGCAACAACGCCGACCGCGAGCGCTCAACCGGTTGTGGGGGAATTAGGAGAAAGCTACCCGATAATCATGAGCTTTCTAGTCTTGCATTTCCGACCACGACGATAGAATCGGCTCGCTGATCGTTGCACGCGTTGCACACACTACGGAGGGCGGCACGCGAAGGTAAGCGCTCCAACTGCTTCGTAAAAACAAGGACTTGCGACCTATCATCGTTCGAGACTTACCGGCTACCCCCTTCAACCGGTTGTGCGGCATTTTTCAGAAATAGCAACAATTTATCGCCAACGCGCGGCCGCTTCTATGACACATTCCGATTCCTGCAAAAGTCCGTTCGCTGGGAGAATTCACGCACCTCACGACCGTTTGATCGCGATCGCGCGACATAATGAACTTCGCCGGACCGATTCCCCTCCGGTTGTGTTGGGTGGATTTTATCGTGAGCAGCTCGATCACGAGCTTTGGCCCAGTCAAGCAAAACTCGCTGCGGACCTCAATGTATCGAAGGCCATCGTCACACGATCGATACAGGCATCCCTGCTTCCTACCGAGGTCGTAGCATCGTTCGGCGGTCCAGATCGTGTCTCATTCCGTACAGCGGAAACAGTAACGATGTTGATCCGCGAACTTGGACGTGAGGTTGTCATCCGGAGAGCGTTAGCAGTGCCAATCGCGACCGCTCCAGCGAAGGTGAAATCGATACTATGCACCGGTGTCGCCCGAGTGGAGGATGGTCTCGCACTACGGTTGTCGCCAGGAGCAAGCGGTCGGCACATCCGAATCGACTCGCCGGATATTCAACGCGTTATCCCTCACCTTGCCATCATAGAAGACTTAGTCAACGCACTCCTTCCTTTAGTGCTTGGACGGTCTCGCTAGGTGCTTTGGATCACGCAATGGTGGCCAAGCTCGCGGAGCAAAGCCCGACGTCCGCGGATCGATGAATGACATATTCCGACCCAAGGAATTGGGCGCGACGGTAGCGTTTTCCGCCCCGCTGAAGATCATCCATGACGCTGCATCGTCACCCTTTGTGCATGTGGCGCTCTGGAACGGTGACGTTTCCGACCTCACGTGCGGGCGCGTGATGTGACATTTTCCGTCCCCTGGATTTGGCTAGGCTGTAGCTCGACCGTCACCGGGGTTCCCATGCCGCACTAATTTGAAAAGCGAAGTTTTCAGTCCCGGTGCGGGTCTAAAACACGGCGTCAATCTACTACAGGTCCAATTCCGGGGGACATCTGGACGGCGCACGACGCAAACCACACTTTCTAGGTCGGAAAATGTCACCTTTGAGCGGTGACGTCGAGTTGCGTCATCCCGTTACCTGGCTCGCGCTCGCGCACCCGATCCTTTTGCCTTCGACTTGGTCTTGTTGAAGACAAACCGCGCGAAGTCGCCAACAAGGTCGACATCTCCGAGTACCGTTACCTCATCGACGTCGTCGGGATTCAACTTCAAACGGCGCAACATGATCTTTCCGCCCGATGACGAAAGGTACGTGCGCAACCATTCATCTTTCTGCCTCTGCTCGGCAGCTTCGTACTGCGCGCGGCCGGAGCGTGCCTCTTCTCGCATACGGTCTTGCGCGCTTGATTCCTGAGCAGCCGTGTGAAGCGCCGCAATCGATTGCGCCTTGACCCTATCGTCTTGGTCACGCTGCTCAGCTAACGCTAGGGTCTGTTGAACGGTGATCATTTCCCGCTCTGCGTCCGAGACGACCCACCCCCCCTTCAACGCCTTCATAAAGAAGCCCGCGGGGCTCTTGGAGACCTTTCCGAGTTTCAAGCTAAACCGGGTTCGCTCGATCGCTTGATGGATACGATCGTCACTATATGTGCCGCGATTGGCGCCGATCTGGTTCAGTTGATCACCCGACAGGCCGAACTCTTGCTTCAAGATGCGATAGATCTCTTGGGCCTCCTCATATGTGTGGAGAACCCGTTCAGCGACGTCCTTGCGAGCGATCCGGAATCGTAGTCTCCCAATCTTGCGCGACCCCGGTTCATTCCTTGTTTCGTACTCCAACGTAATGTCGGATAGCTCGTTGATTTGTTTGACGGCAGGTTCAAGCCAGTCCCGCTTGAAATATTTGAAGACTAGCGCGTTAGCGCCCATTTCTCCCTGCCAGCCGCGAAGTTCATCGAGAGTGAGCCAGTCCGTGCTCCCGTCATCAGCAAACGGAAGCAGATGGTCATACATGACCCGCGCGTAGCTTAGAGTGAAGAGCGATGTGATCCGCAAACTGAGCCAATGGGACTTGCCGGGCCCCCGGATGATCGAGATAAGGTCCGTGGGGATACGAAACTGGAAACGCCCACTTTGGAACGATACTCGCCCGATCAGCTGCACTGACCCAAACGGTTTTTCGCCATCCGGCGTCGGCCCCGTGGTGGCTTGAACCAGTGCCTTTTGCGCTTCGGTGATGACTTGCTCCAAATGCGCATTGTTCCGACTTGAATACCGCATCAGCCATTTGAAGTAATCGAGTTCGACGTCATACAAGTCGTGAACACGATCTTCCTGAGCGACGATGAAGTATGCAGCATCGATCAACCGCCGCGCCGCAACACCAAGGTCTACGATCCGGATGAGAATATTCTTTCGCGCGAATCCAACATCGGAACGAGCTGCGTCAACCGCTAACCCTTCGGCAGTGGCATCTTCGAATAGCGCCAACGCGAGTTGCCTCGACGTTGCAAGTTGACCCGCTTCGGCCATTCGGTTGCCGCCCCATGTCGTATGTGCAGATGGGCGGTAGAGTATGCGCGCTATAGTGACCTGTCAACACAGATCACCTCACCTTAGCGATCAACCGGCACAAGCTTCCTCACCTTCGGCGACAAATTACCTCACCTTTCCGCCCAAACACCTCACCTTGGACGCCGTTTTACCTCACCTTTGTGGAGAAAAGATCTCACCTTTCGGACCAATTCACAGCACCTCCAGCACATTTCGTCTCACCTTTCGGCTATTAAGCCATTGTTTTTAAAAGACTTGCTTCGTCCTGTTGGTTGTTGGTTGGTTTATGTTTTAAATAAAAACAGACCACAGGATGCTGCTAGCGTCTGCAGGGAATTAGGGCCAAACCTGCCAAGAGGTGCTGACGCCGGGTCGAAAATTGGGGTTCCAGACTCGTGGCGGACGCAATTCTCGTTCCGTTGAGGGCAAAACTGTGTTGGATCTATGCTGCGAAAGGTGAGGTTTTTTGTGTAGCTCTGCCGGAAGCGTGTGATTTGGGCACGTAGCTTTTTCTCAAAGGTGAGGTGTTTTGTGCAACCGCCGAAGGTCAAAAGCTCAATTGAAATCGGACCGCTTGGTCCTATTGGTACGTCGGGAGGTCGGCTAGATGGGAGCAGGCGCGAAGTCGGCGTGTATTCGGGCTGAGGTCGCCTCAGCTTCTTTGTCGTACTCGGGTACGAATTCGCTGGCTATTGCTGGAGGCGCCGCGTATTCTACGGTTTTGTGAGAATGCACATCAAAACCGTAGAAACATTCTCTTGGCGTTTGTCGCGGAGGTTCTAGACACAATGAAATTGAGTGAGCTGCCTGAGATTGACCGACGTGTGAATCTTCCAAAGCTCGGTGAGTTTGCCGATCGATTGGCTGTTATGACCAATGAGCTGCGGGATCAGATTCTTGCACCCCGGCCGCGGAAAACTGCGCCGGTTTTCACGACTTCTGAACTGGCGGAACTATGCGGTATCGATCGCGCAAAGGTCCACTATGAAGCTTCGAAGGAAGGTGGAACATTGCCGCCGGGCGTTGCTAATGGGACAGGACGTACCAGGCTCTTCTCGCTCGCCGAGGTTCGAACCTGGGTCCAACAGGTATCGGACATTTACCAGACGCCCCTCGTAACCGGGACTCGGGATCATGAAGGGAAAGTTCTGACCATCGCAAACTTTAAGGGAGGGTCTACCAAGACTACGATGACGATGTGCATCGCACAAGGTTTGAGTCTTCGTGGCCGAAAGGTGCTGGTGATCGATCTAGATCCTCAGGCCTCCCTTTCGGAGCTCTGCGGCCTTTACGCTGAAAAAGATGTAACGGAAGACGATACCGTTCTTCCGTACATCTTCGACCAGAACGTCGAGGGCGGGCTCGGGGCAGTTATCCAGTCGACTTACTGGGATGGCATTGACCTTATTCCGGCGCATAACTTTCTGCATCACGCGGAGTACTTCCTTCCGGCAATGCAAAAGTCGAAGCCGAACTATCAATTCTGGTCGGTCCTTCGTCAAGGCCTCGAGCCCCTACGGAAGCACTACGACTACATTGTTCTCGATACGGCTCCGTCGCTGTCGTACATGACCTTGAACGGGTTAATGGCAGCGGACTCGATGGTGATGCCTCTGGTTCCAGAGAGCCTTGATTTTATTTCGTCGGTATCTTTCTGGTCGCTGTTCGCGGACGTTGCACAAGGATTTGCCGCACATGAGGTCGAGAAGACATATGACTTCGTCTCCGTTGTGCTCTCGAAGGTCGACTACGGTGTAACTTCGTCTGCTCCGGTTGTACGGTCGTGGGCGCAGCGCGCGTACGGTGACTGGTTGCACACAACGGAGATTCCGGCGAGTTCGGTGATGAGTAACGGGGCGCTGGCATTCTCTACTGTGTTCGATCTTAGTCGATCGGACAGTGTAGCCAAGACGGTTGCGAGAGTTCGACAGCCGCTGATGGACTACTGTCGTTGGATTGACGACTCGTACGTTGAGGAATGGAGGAAGAGGAAATGAGCAGTATCCGCGAAAAAATGATGGCCAAAACCGCGGAGCTGCGTTCCGCAAAAGACATTGACCTGAATCCGGATCGGAAGCCAACGGCTCCACGGACTGGGCCTGGAATGGCAAGCGCGCTCGCCAGCGCGCAGGAGCGAATTGCTGAGTTGGAGAAGGCTGCGGCCGCGTCCGCACCAACTGAAGTGCGGGTTGCAGATATTCGCCCGAACCCATGGCAACCGCGTCGAGTTTTCAATGAAGGAAAATTGAATGAGCTCGCATCGAGCATTCGTGCTAGCGGGCTTATTCAGCCGATTGTTGTCCGTCCTGTTTCGGATGGATACGAGATCGTTGCGGGCGAACGGCGATGGCGTGCTCACCGGCTCATTGGGAAGGAGTCGATTCGGGTCGTCCAGGTCGAGATCTCAGACCAAGACATGGCCATGCTTGCGTTGGCCGAGAACATCGTTCGTGATGGCTTGAGTGACTACGAGATCTCCTTGTCGATTCGGCAGACTGAGAAGGAGTTTCCGAACCGGAGCCAGATGGCATCGGCGCTTGGTATGGCTCGATCGGATTTGTATCGGCTCTTGTCGTTTGCGGATCTTCCAGATTTCATCATCAAGGATCTCGACCTGCAGCCCAACCTTTTAGGTGCGACGGCCGCAGAGACCGTCGTATCAGTCTTGAAAAAGCATGGCGATGTCGCCATTGCTGCCGCGAGGACCCATTGGGCCGATGTTGTATCCGGCGAATTGGACCAGACGAGGTTTGGTCGGAATATCAAATTGGCTGTAGAAAGTGGGGGCAAACCGGCCTCGGTTCGCGACAGGAGCATCGAGAAGATTTTTGCGGGCAAGAATCAGGCTGGATCGATCACCAAGGATTCCAGTGGCTTCACGGTTAAGATCAAGCCGGGGATGTTGGACGTTCAGCAGGAGGAGCGAATTCGAAACCTGCTTGCCGAGCTATTCGGCACTACGGGCTAAGCCCACTGCCATGAGCCCGCTAGATGCGGGCTTTTTTGTTGCGGTTTGTGAAGCGATACCAGTCGATGTCCCACTGTCCCAAGTTGGGACAGTGGTGGGTGGGTCCACATCCTGTCCCAGGTGTCCCAACTTGGGACACAATTGCCCGGTCCAAATGTTGACGCTACACGGGCACGCCCCCGCGAGCCCCTCAGGCCGGCAAGCCTTATACACTGACCTTTAGTACTTTTCGCCGAGCGCGACGCGTAGCTGATATCTCGAAGTCCAGGATTATCTGGGAGATATCAAGTCGGCAAGATTGAAGTCGAAGATTATCTGGGAGTTTGGAGGTATAGGCTCAGGAATCCCGGACTTAATCTGGGAGAATTTGTCAGTCAGCTTGGCCTTCAGGCCACTGAGCCGCTTAACCCTGGTTAGCGCTTCAAGTGAACACGGTTTGGGTCGCCGCAGTTTCACGCAGCAGTCTGTTCAGGCGGCCATCTGGGTGCCAGTGGCACGGCACATCTAGATCACAGTCCGTTGCGTTGCTTTGTAGCCAATCTTAGGAAGGTCTCTGCTTCCTGGTACTGTCGGCCAAGTTCCGCCGTGGCGTAGATTGACGTGGTGTCGAGGGAGTCGTGGCCCGCGAAATTGCGCGCACTCTCAAGGCTCATCCCATTGGCAAGCGCATGTGACACGAACGTGTGTCGCAGCCAGTGCGGACTGGCCGTACTGAAGGCCCGCGCATGCGGCGAGTCCTCACCCAGCGCTGCGGCGGTCGCCGTCGCGAAAAACTGCTTGATCGTCTTGTAGAGCTGATGCGGATGGATCGGCCCAGTCTGGCGCGCCCGATTCGCGAGCTCCGCTTCAGTATCGGATTCGCTTGCGTTCGCGGCCCGACGGATTTGGCCGACCTCTGCGTTGGACAGAAGCGCCGGTATCAGCGGGGTCGCCGCCGGGCAGGCGAGGGGATCGCGCGGGAGCCCGCGGGATTCCAAGTAGTCGCCCAACAACTTCAGCATCGCCGGCACCAACGGTACGAACCGCTCTTTCGCGTGCTTGCCCACGACCCGTAACAGTCGAATGGTCCCCAGTTCAGGACCGGCGTAGCGCTCCTGTACATCGTCTGTGAAGGCGCCGCACAACTCGGCTCGGCGAAGGCCCGTGCTATACGCAAAACCGAGGACGAAGCGCGTTCGGGCCGCGGCGACTGTGTCGGGCATTGTGTCGAGTACATGCATGGCGAAGCGCCAGGCGTCCGTGGTCAGGCCGCGCTCGATTTGCAGGCGGGACTTCGCGGCAACACGCCGTTCGTTGCCGGCGGAATCGTGCGTGTATCCGCTGAACACGCGGATTTTCGCGAACGCGTTGTGGTCCATCCAGATACTGCGCATCGACCAATTCGGCGAAGAATTTCTTGGTCGCGGACAACGCGCCCTGACGGCTCTTGACCGACAGCGGGCCGCGGAAAGGACGCCATTCGAGGGCGTCCCGGGGTGCGGTGCCGGCCGTCACCCATTGGGCTGCAGGCTGCGGATCGACCAGGAAGCCGTTGATGTAGTCGCGCGCATCGTCCGTGTCGAGGCTCGACTGTGGCTTGCGCTTCACGAAGATCGCCCATAACAGTAGCCGTTCAGCTTCGGTGCGGTAGCGTGCCCGGGTGTGGGGATTCTCGTAGTCCGCGAGCCAGAACTCGATTGCCTCGCGGTCGTTGTTGGCGCGGCTGTTGTTCTTCAGCAGATTGCGATGCGCGCCCCGTGACCCGTCGAGCTCGGGCGGCAGCAAAAAGCGCTCGAGTGGCACGATCGCGGTGACGGGCCCCGCCGTGAGCGTCGGGCGCGATAGCGTGCGCTCGGACGGGTGTGTTATCGCGCCGGCGGTCAGCCGCAGGCCGGCGACATCCTCGTAGTGGGCGAGCCAGGCGGTAATGCGCCGGGCGCCGACTTCACCGGGGCGCGGGAGGCGCCGATACCAGCGGTAGCCGACCGAGTTGATGGTCTCGACTAACTTACCGATCGTAGTGAGTCCGACGTCGGACAGGCGCAGCGCGACGGCGGTGTCGAACCAGCCGAGTACGTGATGGTCGGGCTTCGGATCCTCGACGACGAGGCGCGAGAGCGCGTCGAGGGCGGCCATTTGCCGGGCACGCAGGCGGGCGTTGCGCTGCTGTCGACGCAAGGTCGCGCCGGAGCCGGCGTCCGCGCCCGTTTGCTGTGCGGCGAACAGCTCGCGCAGCTCCTTTGCTGTATAGAAGCCGTCTGGATCGTGCTGGGCGGCAAAGTCCTCCAGCGACGGCGCGGCTGGCCGGATCGCGAGCAGCCGGACGGTCGCAAAGTCCTGGCGCTTGCGGGCCGCGACGACAAACGAGGTCACCAGCCAGCTGCACGTTGCGGCGGCTTTGCGTGCGTCGCGACCGAATTCGAGGTACTGATCGGCTGGCTCGGCGAGAGCCAATCCTTCCAAGTAGCCGCGAAAGAAGGCGAGATGTTGAAGGCCGATCCGGCGCAGGGCGGCCGCCTCGCGTCGCGCCTGGCGCGTGCGCGACTTGCGCTTGGTTGCGGGTGTTGTCACTCGGCGCGGAGCCGTCCGATGAAGTAAAACTTGTACCGGCTCGGCGGTGCTGATCCGTTTGAGAAGTGGGCGGCCGGGGTTCCGCGTTCAAGATTTGCCTCTCAGGTTTCGGAAGGGAAAGTCGGAAATCCCGTCATGCGGAAGGAAATGTTGGAAATCTCACGTGCTTGACGGGCTCGGCAGCACGCAACCCGTGGAACATCCTAAAATAAAAAGACATCCGCATAACGGTTTGTTTTGACTGGATATTCGTCAGTTACCTCGACGATGTTTCACGAAATCAAAGGATGAGCCGTGTCTTTCAGCGGACAAAAGCTTCCTGAAGACGGGCTTTCCCATCGCAAACCGCTCATGACGTCAATTTGTATCGTTTAATACGTGTTTTGTAGTTTTTATGACAATGCTCCGCCTGACCCTCGCGGTTTCTCCAATTCGTCTGGGGCCATTCTTGTAGTAAAACGTGTGCATGCTTGCATGGAGGGCGCGACGCGTTCACAACGGTTCCGAAGAGCGGCGACCGATGCGCGGCCGTATGGCACGCATCGATTCGATGTGTTCGGTCCCAAGGTTGGACGACGGCTGACGTTTTTTGGCCGACGCGTGTTTCAGCTTTGGCTGCGGCTGGAATCCAATCCACGAGTGGTTAGATAACCTATAAGGAAAGCGGTCGTAAAACGGGCGAGGCACGCATTGACATCCATGAGCATTCTACAGGCGCCGGATTGTCCAACCGGCGAAGCTGACCGAGTATTGCAGCAGGGGGGCGACGCTCGTCGAGCTTTCGCGTTTCCGGAACAGATTCCACGATCGACCGGTCGCCGACGCACCGACTGCCGAAGCCGAGCTTGGCGATGCGGACGGCTTCGCCGCTCCGTGGCCGCGGATCAGGAAAGTGTCCGAACTACTACGGCTCGCGTCGCCCCTCTATGCGGATCGCGGATGGGCGTGCGCGTGCGTTCGCAGCGGTTGGGTGCGGATTTCGGTGATGGTGATCAGGCGTTTCGGCGAACGTGATCAGTGTGGAAGGTGGTGTTGCGCGCTCAATGGATTATAACGAAGGTGATCACGGTCAGGATGCGGAGGACTGCTTGGCGTTGGTCTTTCGCATCGATTCGCCCTTCAGCGGCAGCTTGTGGGCCTGATGGACGAGCCGGTCGAGGATCGCGTCGGCGAGCGTCGGATCCTGCAACCAGGCGTGCCAGTGTTCCAGTGGCAGTTGGCTGGTAATGATCGTGGAGCGCGTGCCGACGCGATCGTCGAGCACTTCGAGCAAATCGTTTCGGGCACCCTGATCGAGATCCTGCAGCCCCCAGTCGTCGAGCAGCAGGACGTCCATCTTGGCGAGCTGCGCGAGCCGCCGCGTGAAGCTGCCGTCGCCGTGGGCGATCTTCAATTCCTCGAACAGCCGGGCAACGCGGACGTACATTACGGAGAAGCCCTGTCGGCAGGCCTGCTGACCAAACGCGCAGGCGATCCACGTCTTGCCTGCGCCGGTCGGCCCCGTCAGGATGAGGTTCTGTGCATTGCGGATCCAGTCGCAACCAGCGAGGGTGGCAACGATGCTTTTGTCGATACCGCGGCTCTGCCGGTACTCGATGTCCTCGATGCAAGCTTGGGGATTCTTGAGTTTTGCAGACTTCAGCAGCCGTTCGAGCCGCCGGGTATCGCGCCAAGCGAGTTCGCGTTCGACGACCATGCGAAGCGCTCCTCGAACGACAGGCTGGTGCTGGCAGTCAACGCCGCCTAGACGGCGACAATTATCTTGGCCGGTCTGACGACGATTATCTTTGCCGGTGGGGCGGACATGCGGCGCGCGAAGTTGATCCTGATGCTCGAGGACGGTGAATCGCGCGACAGCATCATGCGCACACTCGGCTGCGACTCGCGCTTCATCGCGCGCTGGTCGGCACGCTTCCTCAGCGAACGGCTGGCCGGCATGTACGCGCGGCATCCCGGGCGCGCGCCCACTCATCCGCCCGCCAGACTGGAAGCGAGGGTGCTCAACCGCCCCCTCAAGCACAAACCCGCCGACGGCTCGACACACTGGAGCAGCTACAAGCTGGCTGCAGAACTCGGCGACGTGTCGGTTTCGACCGTGCAGCGCATCTGGCGCAAGCACGGCATCAAGCCGCAGCAGTTGGAACGGCACATGGTCTCCAACGACCCGGACTTCGAGGCCAAAGCCGCCGACGTGATCGGGCTGTACCTGAACCCGCCGGCGCACGCCGTGGTGTTCTGCGTGGATGAGAAGACCGCGATCCAGGCGCTCGACCGCAGGGACCGGATGTTGCCACTGTCGCCGGGGCGCGCTGAGAGCCATGGCTTCGAATACAAGCGTAACGGCACGCTTAGCCTGTTCGCGGCGTTCAATACTGCCACCGGCGAGGTGCTGGGCAAGACGGCGGCGCGCCACACCAGCGAACAGTTCGTGGCCTTCCTCACCGACGTCATATCCAGCCAGCCCAAACGACGGGAAATTCATGTGATTTGCGACAACGTCAGCAGCCATAAGACGCAGCGGGTCGCCGTCTACCGGCTTCCTCGACGCGCATCGCAACGTGCACCTACACGTCACGCCGACCTACTCGTCATGGCTCAACCAGGTGGAGAACTGGTTCTCGCGCATTCAGCGCGATGTGATCGCGCGCGGCATCTTTACTTCGGTGAAGGACCTGGACCGCAAACTGATGCGCTATATCAGCGAGCACAACAAAAACCCGAAGCCGATTAAGTGGAAGTACGACGATCCTTCGCACCAGATTCGGCCGGTGCCAATTCAATGATGCGGTGAACTAGCAGCGGGCCGCATCGGCATCCAGCTAATATTGCGAATATGAAAGCACAAGACTTCTCCCGCTCGCTTAGTGTGCTCGGCTGGTCGCTGGCCGAATTTTCGCGCCGCCTTGGCCCTGATGTTCGAACCGCGTTCTCGCCCCGATGCTGCTGGCGCCTATGCGCCGCCCCTACTGTGGCGCCATTACGCCGACCCCGCATGGGCTCCATAGCGCCGCCCCGTGACACCTGATCCGACAACCGTATCTCGATGGGGCAGCAGCGGCAAATTTCCGAAGTGGGTCGGCGAATATTTGCGCCTCGCCGTGCTCGTGAAATCCGCGCTCGACTGACTCAGGCAGCCGGCTGAAGGTCTTTCAGCGCCTCGGGGTGTTGCACGGCAACGCGCAGCAGCGTTTTCGCCGCGCCGGTCGGGTTGCGGCGGCCCTGTTCCCACTGCTGGTAGGTGCGCACCGAAACGCCGAGCAGGCTGGCGAATTCGGATTGCGACATGTCGACCTTGGCGCGCGCGACGGATGCCTCCGTCGGCTCCACGCGCGTCACGCGGCCGGCATGGCCGGCCTTCATTTCGCGGACCCCTTGTAGCAGGTCCGCATGGAATTGTTCGCGATCCTTATCCATTGTCGATTACCTCACGAAGTTGGTTGAGGATATGTGTCGGCAGATTATCGTATTCCGCCTTGGCGTATGCGACGATCAACCAGATCACGCCGTTATCGAGCACGTTGTAGTAGATGGCCCGAGCGCCGCCGCGTTTACCGGAGCCGCTACGGCCCCATCGGACTTTACGCAATCCACCAGTGCCGGGGATCACATCGCCGGCAAGCGGGTTGTTCGCGAGCCAGACGATGAATTCTTCCCGCTCGCTATCGCGCCAGATGCGTTCAGCGGTGCGGATGAATGTCGGAGCTTCGATGATCGTGTACATAGGGTAACTATACGCCATTGGCGTATAACGTGCAAGTGGCAGGAAAAAAGAAAGCGCCCCCTCAGTGAGCGGCCCCCAGCAAACAGTGCCATCATGTAAGCGAGTTTTAGGCGGAAGTTTCCAGTAAGAAAGGAGCCGTACGATGAAACGCAAGCGCTTCAGTGTCGAGCAGATTGTGGCGGTGTTGAAACAGGCGGAAGCAGGGATGCCGGTAGCGGAGCTGATTCGGCACGTGGGCATTTCGGAGCAAACAGAGGTGGCCGCGCAAATTCGGACAGTCGGGTAAGTGGAATGCCCGGGGCCTGAGCCAGCGATAATGCAGGCAAAGGAACCGGAAAGATGACGAAGAGAACCCGACGGACGCACTCAGCGGCGTTCAAAGCGAAAGTGGCCCTGGCGGCGGTCAAGGGCGAGCGCACGCTGGCCGAACTGGCGCAGCAGTTCGATGTGCACCCGAACCAGATCACGGAGTGGAAGCGGCAACTGCAGGAGCGTGCGGCGGATGTGTTCGGCGCGGCCGCTCCACCGTCGAACGAGCCGCCGGTGGACGTGAAAACGCTGCACGCGAAAATCGGACAGTTGACGCTGGAGAACGATTTTTTGTCAGGAGCGCTCGGCAAAGCCGGACTGCTGAGCGCAAAGCGATGATTGACCGTACGCATGCGCTGCCGGTTTCGCGACAGACGCGACTGGTTGGCATCGCGAGATCGAGCGCGTATTACCGGGCGCAGCCAGTGAGCGAGGCGGACCAGTTGCTGATGCGGCGGATCGACGAACTGCACATGGAGTTTCCGTTTGCCGGAGCGCGGATGCTGGCGCGTCTGTTGCGCCGGGAAGGCTATGAGGTCGGCCGCCGCCGCGTGCGCACGCTGATGAAACGCATGGGCGTGGAAGCGCTGTACTGCAAGCCGAACACGAGCCGACGCAATGCGCAGCACAAGATCTGGCCGTACCTGCTGCGCGGCATGAAAATCGCCCGGGCCAATCAGGCGTGGGCACTGGACACGACATACATTCCGATGGCGCGAGGCTTCGTGTACCTGACGGCAGTAGTGGATTGGTCAAGTCGCAAGGTGCTCTCGCACCGGGTGGCGATCACGCTGGAAGCAGTGCACGCCGTCGAGGCGCTCGAGGAAGCGTTCGCGCGCTACGGGCTGCCGGACATTGTGAACACCGATCAGGGCAGCCAGTTCACGGCGGGCGCGTTCACCGAGGCCGTACTGGGTCGAGGCGTGCGGCTGTCGATGGACGGTAAAGGGGCCTGGCGCGACAACGTGTTCGTCGAACGCGTGTGGCGCAGCGTCAAGTACGAAGAGGTTTACCTGCGAGCTTACGAGTCGGTCAGCCATGCCCGGCGCTCCATCGGCGACTACATCGAGCTGTACAACCGAAAACGGCCCCATTCGAGCCTGGCGGATCGGACGCCGGATGAGGCATACTTCGCGACGCTGCCTGCGATCAAATCGGCAGCATGATTGCCTCGGACGTTCCACTTAAAAATCTCAGAAAACTGTCCGAACGAGTGAGGCCACCTCTAGTTGCGTTACTCCTGAATCAGGAATCGATTCCTATTCTTTGCATCTTTGATCCATGCTGGCGCACGCCCACGGCCCGACCAAGTTGCACCACTCTTAGGGTCGCGATACTTTGCTTCTACCGGCGCCTTCACTTGCCTTGTCAACCGGCTGCGGCGGGCGCTGAAGATGTCCTTCTCGGTGATGCCGTACTCCGCGACCTTGGCACGGATGTCGTCGACGACGGCTTGGAACTCCGCTACGCGGGCGGCTTCAGTTTTCTCCGCTAAGGCGTCCATTTGAGCTTTAAGCTCTTTGTAAGTTTCCATATTTCTTCCTCTGATTGTGTTGGACAAATGATAACTGGTTTATCCCTAGGAAGGGTTCGATCCCGTCGTGCGCGGCATTGACCAAATTGGCGGCGCGCGAACGGCGTGTCAACGTCGGACGTAATTTCCCCAGAAGTGTCGAAGTAAAATTCCCCACACTGTTCGGACGGTGATCAGCCGGCGACGTGATCGGATGGGCTCCTTCGAGGACGGCCCGGGCGCCGGCGAGCAGGTTCAGGGCAATCCGTACGACGGACACACGCTGGCCGAAGCCTTGGAACAGGCAGCGATCCTGAGCGACGTTCAACCGGAAATTGCCGTGGTCGATCGTGGCTACAAGGGCGTCGCCGTCGATGGCGTGCAGGTCTATCACCCGGGTTTGCGGCGCGGCATTACACGCGGCCTGCGCGCCATGATCCGGCGCCGTAGAGCCATTGAGCCGGCCATCGGCCACATGAAGGCCGACGGCAAGCTCGATCGGAACTGGTTCAAAGGGGCGCTGGGCGACGCGATTCATGCGGTGCTGTGCGGCGCCGGCCATAACCTGCGGATGATCCTCAGGAAGCTGCGGCTTCTTTGCGCTCTGATTCTGGCGCGCGTCATTGGCGGGAACCTGATGATGACGCGCGGCGCGTAACGCCGTCGTCGTTCAAAGTGAATTGTTCAGGGCCGATTAACGATATTTTTTTAAATATGTAAGATGATTACTGATGACGTTGCTCGCAGCGTCCAGTGCATTAAATGCATTGTAATATTTTTCGGAATTCGCGCTGACGAGCGCCGCGACCAGTACAACGTCATCCGGTTATGCCAGATTCTGAGTTTTTCTCGCAGCGGACATTGCCAGTGGCGCGTTCGCCCACCCAGCACCAGAGCGCAAGCCAACGCGGCCCTGGACGCCGAATTGGCTGCTATCCACCGGCCGAGTCGGGCAGCTATGGCCGTGCGCACATCTTGCGGCAATGGCGAGTCCAGGGTCGACCGGTAAACGCTGAACGCGTTCGGCGTAGTTTGCAGCGTCAGGGCCGCGTCCGGTCTGCAAGCGACTGCATCGCATCACAACGAACTCGACACATAGCCTGCCCATGGCACCGTATCTGATGGATCGGCGTTTCGATGGCTGGCAGCTGATCCAGGCGTGTCATCGACGGACTGTAAGAATTTAGCCGAAAAAAATGAGCACTCCAACGGGCCGGCGCAAAACGCTGGAAGCCCGTCTCAGCGAGGGCTATCGCAACGTATGTCGCTATCTCGGACCGAGTCGCCGGATAGCAATCTATATGCTCAAACAACCGGAAAAGGATCGGAACCTGGGCGAGCGACCGATTGCGGCCGCGCAGGAGGTTCCGCGCCTCGGTTACCGGTGGATGTCGGCTTGGCGAGTGTGCTCCGTCAACGTGACAAAGCTGCGGAGCAGCTTTGCAGAACTGATCAGATGTGTCAACCAAGAAAGACTGATCTTTTGATGTGGAACAGCTTTGATTCGAACTCGCCCGAAATGAAAGCAATCTGTCATTGCAAGTATGCGTCGCGAAGGTGAAACTGCTCACTAAATCAACTCAATTGCATTGACACACAACGACATTGTGTGCAGCATTAAAATATCGCACGACCTTGTTCGCTCGTCGAACGAAATTCATCTCATCGATAAATAAATACAATGAAATATCGTTTGCGATTATCCCATCAAGATTAATTATGTAGTTGCCCAACAAAATCGAAGGCTAAGCAGAATGGAACCCATCAAAAAAGTGATGTTGGTCGATGATCACCCAGCCTTCATATTGGCCTTGAGGGCGATATTGTCAAAGAATCCGATGCTAGAGGTTGTCGCGACATGCAGTGATGGCACGAGCGCATGGCATGAATACAAGCGTTGCGCCCCCGACTTGGTAATCATCGATCTGGACATTCCAAATCTGAATGGGCTCGATCTGCTCGCACGGATCCGGAAAACGGACACCTACACGCGCGTACTTGTAGTGTCTGGGCAACCTGCCGGTGTTGCATCAATGAGCGTGCAGCAAACGGGAGGGAACGGCTATGTACCGAAGACAGAAGGGACATCGCGCTTGCTAAGCGCGATCCAGGCCACTCTGTCTGGTTTCAACTGTTTTCCAGACGCCCACGCGCATGGATCAGTCGTGGGACCGCCTGCGATGGCGAGGTTATCGACCAGGGAAGTCTCCGTTCTTCGCTATCTTGCGAGGGGGCACTCCAATCAGGAAATTGCGGCGATCCTCAATATCAGTCACAAGACAGTCAGCACGCACAAGTCGAAGATAATTGTCAAGCTTGGCATTTCCAATCTGGTTGATTTGGCGGCGTTTGCGTCGGCCAATCATATCATATAGGGTCGATTGCTCAATGGATTTTTTGCATCCCGATGCAGCCATAAATTGGATAGGAATCACCCGGCAAGTTCAGAGCCCGCATGCAGCAAGCCGCCTTGCATAAATCCGTCAGCTACGAAGCGTGTTAGCGGCGTTAACGTTTACGCACAACAACAGCCTAGGTGTACCTGTTAGCAATTCGGACTCCTGCATAGATTCTCGATTTTGCCGAGAAGATGCGCAGGGACAGCAGCAAGATCGCGGCCGAAGCCGCGCTACCACGTCAGGGCCGGGCGACCTGAAACGCCAGCCTAATCAACCGAGGTAACGCCACGATGTGGATCGATGAAGTCGCACCTCCGCGCACGCCCGGCGCCAAGTCGAAGTGTGGGCACCCGCGCCTCAACAGCAACGGACTGATCCAGGCGTTGCTGGGCCTCAAGATCTTGTTGCGCCCGCCGCTGTGCGCGCAGCAAGGCTTCGCACACAGCCTGCGCCACCTTTCCTATGCTCAACTACACAACGCTGTGTCGCCGCGTGCAAGCGCTTGAGGTCCAACTGCCGATCGTCCATGACGGCGAACCGATCCATCTGATGGTCGACAGCACGGGCGTGAAGGTCTACAGTGATGGCGAATGGAAGGTGCGCCAGCATGGCTATTCGAAGCGTCGCGCGTGGCGCGAGGTGCATCCCGCGCTCGACTCGAGCACCGCCCAGGTGCGTGCCGCGCCGATGACGCACCAGGACGTTGCAGAGGGCAACGTCCTAGCCGAACTACTCGACCAAATCCCGGACGACGAGCAACTTGATGTCATCGTCGTTGATGGGGCCTATGGCTCCAAATGCCGCCATTGCCGCGCGCAGCGCCCCCGGTTCCGTCGAGCGAAGGCGCCGCTCATTTGCCCGCGAGCAAGACGTGGCGCAACGATGCGGTCGATGCGATCGCCCGAGTCGGCCACCGCGAATAGAAGAAGGGCGGCGGCTACCATCCCATTACTATCTTCACGCCCCGATAATTCGGGGTTTTGGCCAGCTAGGCCCGGCATGATTCCCGCCCCAGTCGCAATCATTATCCGGGCCTGGTGGGCGGCTGTGATCGCTGATTGGGGGGGGCGGGATATCCCGTCGCCGTCCGTAACGTGGATGCCGAGACTTGCCACCGTTGTTGCAGGCCAATCCGTTCACTTTGCACAAACTGCGATGCAATACACACAACAACGTGATGCCGTCGATGTCTTCGTCGGCGTCGATGTCGGTAAAGGCCGGAATCACGCCGTCACACTCGATCGGAGCGGCAGGCGTCGGTACAACAAGGCACTGCCCAACGACAAGGTCAAGCTGCGAGCCCTCATCGCCGAGCTCAAGACTCACGTTCGACTGCCGTTCGTCGTCGATCAGCCCTCCACTATCGGAGCGCTTCCAGTGGCCGTCGCTAGCGCTGAAGGCATACTCGTCGCCTATCTGCCGGGACTGGCCATGCGCTGCATCGCCGATCTGCATGCAGGTGAAGCCAAGACCGATGCCCGCGAGGCCGCGATCATTGCCGAAGCCGAACGCTCGATGCCACATACGCTGCGCTCGCTTCGACTGGCTGACGAGCAACTCGCCGAACTCACCATGCTGTGCGGCTTCGATGACGATCTCGCCGCCCAAGTCACACAAACCAGCAACCGCATTCGCGGCCTGCTTACCCAGATCCACCCGGCGCCCGAGCGAGTTCTCGGACTGCGGCTCGACCATCCGGCAGTGCTCGATTTGCTTGAGCGCTATCCGTCGCCCGCTGCGCTTGCTGCTGCCGGCAAGAAGACGCTCGCCAACCGTCTGACCAAGCTCGCACCGCGCATGGGCAAAAACCTGGCGGCCGAAATCGTTCAAACGCTGAACGAGCAAGCCGTGATCGTGCTCGACACGCAGGCTGCCACCATCGTCATGCCCCGCCTGGCCCAGCAACTCGCCGCCTTGCGCAAGCAGCGTGACGAAATCGCTACCGATGTTGAGCGGCTGGTGCTTGCTCACCCTCTTTGGCCGGTCCTGGCCAGCATGCCGGAAGTCGGCGTCAGGACTGCCGCCAGACTCCTGACCGAAGTCGCCCAGAAAGCCTTCGCATCGGCTGCACACTTGGCGGCCTACGCTGGCCTTGCCCCAGTCACCCGGCGCTCAGGCTCGTCCATCCGAGGTGAACATCCATCCAGACGTCGCAACAAGGTGCTTAAGCGCGCCTTGCTCTTCTCCGCCTTCGCAATCTTACGAAACCCCGTCTCGCGGGCGCATTACGCGCGCAAGATCCAGCAGGGCAAGCGCCGCAACCAAGCGCTCATCGCGCTGGCGCGGCGACGCTGTGACGTCCTGTTCGCCATGCTGCGCGACGGCACCATTTACCAACCCAAGTCAGTCTCTACCGCTTGACGAAACACATAGCCCCCCTTGGAGAATGCGATGTATCACCTGAAGATGCTCACCGGTAACCGCGTGTGGGCACGGCGCACCGACTCGCAGACGAGCGAGGTCGCTATCCGCGTGGGTGTGCTGAACCGCATGGCGGACCTCGCATGCCCGCAACCCGTTCGCATTGCCTGAGATCGCGAACATGGCGGCTACTTCGTCCTTCCGCTCGATCTATTCAACAACGCCTCTCGTCATCTTAGCCCTACTCGCCATGGGAGATTTGGAGATCGTGTTCACGAGATTTCAAGGCCGATGGTTTAGGCATCTGTTGGCCTATTTTGCCGCTGTTATCCTGATATGCGGACTGTTCACTCGTACAGCGCATGCAGCACCCCATCTTGAGCTCGTTCATCTCGAGCGTTCGCTACCCGCAATCAAGCCCTCTGGCGATCAAGCGACTTGGCTGAGACAGCATGGTCAGCGCATTCGAGTGGGAATTGTTCCAAATGGCATGGTGCCTTTCGATTTAGTGGATTCTGGTCGATGGTACGTCGGCATCACAGCTGATTATCTAGATATGCTCCGCAGCACGACAGGTTCCGGAATAGATCTTCACGAATACGCAAATCAAAGTGAAATGTTCAAGGGACTGCGTAACGGTGAGATCGACATGGTTACGACGGTCTACTTGGCGAAAGCGCGCAATACGAACAAAGGTCGATTACTGCTCAGCGAAAGCTATTTTCCTGCGCGTAATGCGGTAGTCGAGCGAAGCGATAGCTCCAGCTACGAACTTTCCGAGTCGGGCAAGAACCGCATCGCCTACATGCCTAGTGTGGTCTCCAAAACGTGGATGGAGAAAGCCTACGGCAGTAGCAACATAGTGCCTACCGACTCCACCGAACAAGGCATCAAGGACGTGGCTTTCGGACGAGCAGATCGCTTTGTGGGCAATGTCACTGAATGTATATTTCTCATTAATAGACTACAGCTTTCGAATCTCCGGATCCGATATCTCGTACCAGCGCCGATCACTGGCTTTCGCTTTGCTTTTGCGACAGACAGTGCCCCACTGCGGAATCTCACAAACCGGGTAATAAGTCTCGCCGACGCAGATCTCATCGAGGACATACGTCTCAGATGGGAGGGGCGACCAACCTACGTAGCACTTAATCCACTGATTTCATTTACGGAACAGGAGCGGCGCTGGAGTCTTAATCATCCGATCATCTATTACGATGTAAGTCGAGAAGTGCTGCCTTTTCTCTTTCGCGATCAGGAAGGTCGGTTGTCCGGACTAACCGTGGACATGCTGGGTTATATCGGTCGACAAATCGGGGTGACGTTTAAGCCGGTCAATGGACGCGATCCGTCACTAAATCCGTCGATCGTAATCATAGAGCCACTTGTCGGTGCACAAATGGTACATGACGGATATATATCGACGTATCCATACTTTTGGGGCGGATTCGCACTCGTCGGCCGCAATGCATATCAGGGCCGCTGCACGCTGGAAGCGCTACGAGGTTGCTCGATAGCCGTGCCGGAAGACTTGCCGAAGAAAATTTCGGCACAACTTATGTCCGCAGGCGCATCGCTGATATCGTTATCGACCGAATACAATGCGTTGCGTTCATTGAATGATAAAAAATCGGACATCGCAATCGTCAACATGGCATCGGCTCGCTACCTGATCGAGCAAGATTTTTATCGCAAATTGGTCATTATTAACACCCTGAATTACAGCGACTTGATGCAGATCCGATTTGGCATTCCTAAGAGCTCGCCAGAACTGGCATCTATGCTAACCAAAGTTTTGCACGGTACCCGCGAAGTTGAACTTAACAACATCCGAGACAACTGGCACACCGCCATTCTCCCCGGCTCTGCCTTTAGGCGGGTACGCCACTATTATCACCTGATCGTCACGGCCGTCGCTATGGTGGCTTCAATATTTCTAGTCTTTGGAATTATCCTCGCTTACCACGTTAATCGGCGGCGCCGCGCAGAGACGGTCCTGAAAGATCAAATAGCCCTTCAAACCACATTACTGGACAGCATGCCCGCTCCGGTAATGCGATGGGATCTCGAGTGTCGTTTGCGCGATTGCAACCAAGCGTTCAAAGAAGTCGCAGGAGAAAATCAAAAACCGGTAGGCCTAACGATTGGTGAAATTGGAGTATTTAGCGAGGATAATGCTGGCTGGATAAGTGACCTATTCAATGAAGCCCTCCGCGAAAAAAGTCAGAAATTTGCGGACGAACGCCTCCAGTTATTAGGCCGACAAATCGATGTACGATTCTGGGTCGTGCCATTTTACAGTCATCGCGGTCAACTGGCAGGGCTGCTGAGCGGCTGGGCCGATGTTACCGAGCGGGGTAATTTGCAGCGCTCGCTACAGGATGCCAGGGACAATGCGGTACGCGCCAATCAGGCGAAGTCGGAATTTCTCGCAATGATGAGCCATGAAGTCCGCACCCCAATGAATGCAATTCTGGGTGTGCTGGAGTTGAGAAAGGAACAAAATCTTGTTGACGGCCAGGATCTATCTGCTGCATATGAGTCAGCGCGAGCATTGCTGTCAATAATCGACCAGATTTTAGATTTTTCTAAGATTGAGGCAGGAAAGCTTGTATTGCTTAATGAGCCCACTGACGTTTGCGCGCTTGCTTCCAGTGTTGCAGCCATCTTCAGGCCGCTCGCCCATAAGAATAATATTTCATTATTCGAGAATATAGCTCCGACTCCTGGGAAGCTCATTGCCGATCCAGTCAGACTTCGGCAGGTAATCGGTAATTTACTATCGAATGCCATCAAGTTCACCCAGCGCGGTAGCGTCACACTTCGGGTCAGCATTCAGCAAACCGACGGCGAAACGACAAGCGTTCTGATAGAGGTGGCCGATACTGGGATTGGGATTGGGCCAAAATCACTGTCTCAGATAATCGAGCCCTTCTTTCAAGCCGACGCGAGTATTGCATCGAACTATGGCGGGACAGGGCTGGGTCTATCGATTTGCCATCGATTGGTGGAGCTAATGGGAGGGAAACTGACAATCGATAGCCACGAAGGGCTCGGCACGGTGATACAGGTCGCACTTACATTGTCGCAAGCCGATGAGAACGGGGATTCCCAGGTCGATCAGATCAATGTGGAGGAATGGTCAGGCGCAGGTTATTTTAACGGCAGAAGAGCACTCGTAGTCGATGACAATTCGGCGAATCGAATTGTCCTATCTCGTCAGCTGCAATTCCTTGGATTCGAGACTATCTGCTGCGAATCGGGGGATCAAGCCGTTGATGTGTGGCAGCGCGAACGAATTGATGTGTTGATCACGGACTGCTATATGCCTGGGTTGACTGGGTACGATCTGGCACGGAGAATACGACAATGCGAAGCATTGAACGAATATCGTCGGGAGGTGACTGTCATAGTCGGTTATACGGCAAATATTCAACCCGACATGTTAGACCTAGCTCGGGAAAGCGGCATGAATGCGTGCCATCTCAAACCGTTGGATTTGCATTGCTTAGCTACTGCTTTGTACGATGCACTAGCGCCTAGGGGCGGCACATCGGACAAGCTAGAACAGTGCAACGAGACGAGGGGTAAAGAAATACTGTTGCATGATTCAATGTGGCTAGCAGTTCGTCAGCTCGGCGACCCGATATTGGAGTGCGAAGTTCTTGAGGCAGCATTGTCAACGAGTTCTGTTGAGTTAGACCGTTTGCGCACCGCTATCGAAGGATGCGATCTCGAAACGATTCGCCAGGCCGCTCATCTGCTGATTACTGTAGCTTCAATGGCTGGTGCTACCCAAGCGCAGGATCTCTGTCGGATGACCGAAAGAATGGCGACCGAAGGGAACAGCGAGGAAGCGTTAAACGCCGCCATGAGCGTGCTCGACAAATTGGGGGAAGTCAACCAGCTTCTGGAGTCGCGCATGCATGAATTGAGGGGCGGCTGACGGAACCGTGGTGGTGGCCGCGCCGCGCTCGGCAGCCAGATGGCGCAGCATGCGCTTCACGGCGCAATAGCTGCCGGCGTAGCCATGATTGCATTGAAGGGCGGCATGGATCGTGGTGCCCTGTACGCTGGCGGCAAGCCATTCGCGGACCTGTTCGCGATATGGCTCAACCGTCGACGCGCAGGTGCGCGGCAGGTGCGGCGTGCGCCCGAAGACGCCCGCGATCGTAGCGTCGTCCGGCAGCGGCTGCACCGGATCCAGCCAACTACGCGCTTCAGCCTCGCGGCGCACGGTCGTCAGCTTCTTGCGCCCCATCAAGCTGCCGCGCGCGATGTTGCGATCGGAGCCGCCTTGCCGCATGCGGACAAGGACTTGGCGGTACTCAAACAATTCGAACCTCCTGTTGGTCATGGGTAAGCGTGAGATTCGTACCGTAGCGGCGAGAGTTGACGGACGGAGATGTGCGGTTCAGTGTAAGCCGTCAATAAACGACGCCCTACCAATGGATGGCAGAAGGTCAGAAGCTAAGTGTCCGCGTGGACACATGCACTCAGACCGTGATGACAGAGAAACAGGACCTTCGAAGCAGACTGGTGGTTGGCCGCAGACGGGATGGCCGGCGGGAATTTGATGAAGATGCCGTGCGGGAGCTGGTCGAGTCTTGCCTGAAGCCGGGGGTATCGATCGCCCGGGCGGCCATGGACCATGACGTCAATCCGAACCAGTTGCGCCGCTGGATTTCGCGCCATCAGCAGCATACGCTGCAAACACCAACGAGACCGGACCCGCTGGTGATAGACGGCGTATCGATCGACATCCCCGGCCCGGCGCGTCGTGTTCCGGTGAGTGAAGCGCAGGCATTTGTTCCTGTCGTCACCGCGCCATCGACAGTGCCGGCCGTTTCCCCTGTACTGCCACCGGACACGTCGTCGATGGCGCTCTCGTTACATGTGCGCCTGTCGAATGGTGTCGAATTTGATCTTGGCGAGGCGAGCGTCGATGAGCTGGCCACGGTGATCCAGATGCTCGGGAGGCTGCCGTGTTCCGGTTCGACGAAGGGCTGAAGGTCTACCTGCATCGCGATCCGGTCGTAAGCGCTAAATCCGCCACACGTCGTTAGGTGACGTGTTACCGGGTAACATGTTTCGAATCGATAGTTACCGGGTAACGAAGGAGATGCGAGATGACGCAAACGACGGCGCAGCGGCAGGCGGCTTATCGGGCAAGGCGCGAGACGGCAGGCAAGGACGGCAACGGTGATCGACGTCTGGATATGTGGGTGAGCACGGAAGCGTATCTTGCTCTGACGCGGTTAGCTCGCCGTTACTCGGTAACGAAGCGCCAGATGCTGGAACGGTTGATCGCGCGGGCAGACGACGCGATTGTGCGCCGACTCGATCCCGATTCGGAACAGTGGGACCAATACTTCGGCCCAGCGCGGTAGCGATCGGAGTTACCCGGTAACGGCTTGCTGTCGAGCGAAGTTGAACGGTAGCAGGTCGCTAATATCGGCATCCGGTGCGCGCTGCGGCAATTCGGTCAGCACGTGCAGCAGATAGGCATGGGGATCGACGCCACAGGCTCGACACGTGAGCATCAGGCTGTAGACCATCGCGCTCGCTTTCGCGCCGTCGACCGTATCGCTGAAGAGCCACGACTTTCTCGCCGTGGCAAACGGCCTGATGTCGCGTTCGATGACGTTGTTGTCTATTGCAAACCGGCCATCGTCCACATAGCGACTCAGGTAAGGCCATTGCCGGAGACAGTAGCCGATCGCCTCGCCTAGCAGGCTCTTGGGCAGAACCTTCGGCGCGAGCTCGTCGAGCCAACTCTTGAAGGCGTTTAGCAACGGCACGCTGTGCTGTTGGCGCAAGCGGTACCGGTAATCGGCCAGCGTCTCGCCTTCGGGCAACGTCTGTTTGGCGAGCGTCTCGACCTGGTACAGCGCCTGGAAGAATTCGAGCGCCTTCGTGATGCGGGGGCTCGGTTTGTTCTTCTGCCCCTTGAGCGCATCCGTGAACATCCGGCGTCCATGCGCAAGGCATCCGAGGTGCGTGGCCGATTTGACCGTCCGCCACGCAGGCCAGCCGTCCGTCATCAGCGTGCCCGCGTAGTCTCCGAGGAACTCCTTCGGGTAAACGCAGGTTTGCCGCCGAGGGTAAGCGCAAGCTGATTGAAGCCTGCCTGCAGCCGGGCGCGTCAATTGCCGGACTGGCGTTGAAGGCGGGTGTGAACGCGAACCAGCTGCATAAGTGGATTCAATTGCGCGAACGCGCGAATGCTGCTGTGACGGCGTGCGTCGAGCCCTTGCCATCGGCATTCGTGCCGGTCGTTCCGATCAACGAGGTGGCACCGGTGCGCACGAACCCCGAGCCGGTGAACGTACGGCGAACGTCACACAGGTACGAAGCGGCGAAGGCAATGACGCCGGCGCGACTATCAGCGCAGTTGCCCAACGGCGTAACGCTACAGCTCGAATGCGCCGCACACGATGGCGCTCTCGTGAAGGCGATGATCGAAGCGTTGGGGGCACGCTGATGTTCCGCTTCGACGCGGACCTGCAGATCTACCTGCACCGCGAGCCCATCGACTTCCGCGCCGGCATCAACAGCCTCGTCGCGCTGGTCGAGCAGTCGATGCTGCTCGATCCGCTTGCGCGAGCCGTCTTCGCGTTCCACAACCGCAAACGCGATCGCGTGAAGCTTCTGCTGTATGACCGGGCCGGATTCTGGCTCCTATTGAAACGCCTCGAGGCCGACCGTTTCGTTTGGCCCCGCCGTCAGCAAGCCGTGATCGAACTGACGGCCGAGCAGCTTCACCTGCTGCTCGACGGCGTCGATATCGACGCCGTGCGCCGCCACCCAGCGCGGCAGTACTGCCACACGAACTGAAGCAGGGTATCGCCGCTGTTGCCAGTAAACAACGGCGGCTTTAGCTGTTACAAATTCGCGTAAACCTATTTGGCTCTGCGTTTCGCTATCGTTGAGCGCATGTCCCCTCCCAATCTCCCCCGACTTCCGCGCACCGCCAAGGCCTATATCCACAAGCTGGAGGAGCGGGTGGCGGCCGATGCTCAGGTCATTGCCGAGCGTGACGCCAGGATCGACGAATTGACCAAGCGCCTGGATGCGCTGGAAGAGCAATATCGTCTCGCGTTGGCCCGACAGTACGCGCCGAAGAGCGAGAAGCGCCGCGACCGCGTGTTCAACGAGGCCGAAGAGGCAGCCCACGCTGAGCCGGCCGAGGAGGACGACGGCGAGCCGCTGACGTTGCCCGATACCGGGTTGCCGGAACCCGGCCAGCCTGAACCGCGCAAGCGTGGCCGCAAACCGCTGCCCGCGGACCTGCCGCGCGAGCGAATCGAGTACGACCTGCCCGAAGACCAGAAGATCTGCCCGTGCTGCAGCAAGGCAATGCATCGGATGGGCGAGGAAATCAGCGAACAGTTGCACATGCAGGTCAAGGTCTCGGTGCTGCAGCACGCGCGTTTCAAGTACGCGTGTCGGCACTGCGAGCGTCACGGCACGCACACACCGATCGTGGTCGCGCCGATGCCGGCGCAGCCCTTGCCGGGTAGTCACGCCAGTGCATCGATGATCGCCGCCGTCACGGCCGGCAAGTATGTCGACGGCACGCCGCTGTACCGGATGGAAGACGTGCTCGCACGCTCGAATATCGCAGTCAGCCGCGGTACGCTGGCGAACTGGATCATCCGCCCCGCCGAGCTTCACTACACGCGCCTGTTCAAGGCGCTCAAGAAGATTCTGCTCAGCCAGTGGCTGATTCACGGCGACGAGACCACCGTCCAGGTCCTGAAGGAGAACGGCCGAAACGCGCAGGACAAGTCATACATGTGGGTCTACCGAAGCGCGGAGGATAGCGAGCAGCCGGTGGTGCTGTTTGAGTACCAGCCGGGGCGTGGCCAGCAGTACCCGAAGGAGTTCCTCGGAGACTACGCGGGCACGCTGATGACGGACGGCTGTTGATGCCGGCGCGGAAGTCGATGGGCTCGCGGTGCAGGTAGATCTGCAGGTCCGCGTCGAAGCGGAACATCAGCGTGCCCCCAACGCTTCGATCATCGCCTTCACGAGAGCGCCATCGTGTGCGGCGCATTCGAGCTGTAGCGTTACGCCGTTGGGCAACTGCGCTGATAGTCGCGCCGGCGTCATTGCCTTCGCCGCTTCGTACCTGTGTGACGTTCGCCGTACGTTCACCGGCTCGGGGTTCGTGCGCACCGGTGCCACCTCGTTGATCGGAACGACCGGCACGAATGCCGATGGCAAGGGCTCGACGCACGCCGTCACAGCAGCATTCGCGCGTTCGCGCAATTGAATCCACTTATGCAGCTGGTTCGCGTTCACACCCGCCTTCAACGCCAGTCCGGCAATTGACGCGCCCGGCTGCAGGCAGGCTTCAATCAGCTTGCGCTTACCCTCGGCGGCAAACCTGCGCTTGCCCGTCGCGGTCACGCCGGTCACCCGCAGTGGCAGGAAATCAACTTCGTTCTGTGTCATCGGTTGCGTCCGCAAGTTGTAGTTGCGGACGCAAGCCTGCGCTCGTTCAGCTTTCGATTCTAGGTGGGGTTAAATTCGCGCTTACGACCGTCTCGTGCATCGCGCCGAGGTGATCTCGATCGAGGGCGAATCGTATCGGCTCAAGGAGGCCCGCGAACGCAACGAAGCGCGGGCCCGGCAGCGCAAGACGCGCAAACCTGCCGCAAAGAAGGGGCCGACGTCATGAGCCGCGCACCGTTGCTGCCCTCAGGGCGCCGGCGCGGTCTGCCGTTCGTCGTGCCCGACGACTGGACGCCCGAACAGGCGCTGGCCGCGTATGAACTGCTCGAGGACCTGCTCGCCGTGATCACCGACTTCTACGGCCCCCAACTCCACAAACAGCTGCGCGAGCAGCGCACGTCACGATCGGACATCCGAACGCGAAAACCCGACCCGCCGTTCTGAACGGCGTCGCCGTCGCATCACGTCAAAGGGGCCTTCGGGCCCCTTCGTACTTGAGCGAATTGCTCAACATTGCGCTGCCATTTAAGCGCGGTTTTACACCGCAATCAACAGCCGTCAAGATGAACCTTCACGATCGTGCTATCCAGCGATACCGCTTCAATTCGGACGCGAATAATCTGTGCGTGCTGCAACTCCGCGAACACTCGGTCCAGTACGCCGTTGCGAGACGAACGATTCATGCGCGTGTAGACCGTATGCCAGCGACCGAAGCGTGGCGGCAGGCCGCGCCATTTACATCCGTGCTCAGCAACATAGAGGAGCGCGTTGAGCACTTGCAGGTTCGGCAGGCTCACATTGCCTCGCTGTCGCGGCAGGCAATGTTCGATCTGTTTGAATTGGGCTTCGGAGATTTCCATCTCCGAAGCATAACCTTAAATTACGGCAGTGTGAAAACGCCCTGGTACATCGACGAGTTCCTATATAAATAATAAGGCACGGACTATGCAAAAATGGGATTAATCCCATGGATTGTTTTCGCTGCCTTCGTTACGCTTAAGTCACGACTTGATTTAACGAATTTCGATCGTAAAATTCACCGGCGATGATTGAGGTCGCACCTTTCGATAGGCAATCGTTATGAAAAATATATACTGCATGCGTCGCCGTCCAATTCACTTCCGACAACACATTATTACGGGGAATGTGCGACGCAAATTGCCACTGGCGAAGCAATGCGAAGAAAACCGGAACGGTTATTGATTCGGCATTAATGATGCTTGAATCAAGCCGCATAGCGAATAGGCTCATGTTCAAAGTATTTGCGAATCCGCTGAGGCCAGCGTTGCACGCTGCGCAGGTGACTGACGGTAGCCTTGACCAATTGCTGCGTGGTGCGTGCCGGTACGAGCTTGGTCACGGCACGCTTCAGGTTCCCGTTGGCCCGTTAGTCAGGATTGAGTTTCGAGCCGTAGCTCGGGAGATAGAAGACCACGATACACCGCCGGTTGGCCACCAGCCAGACCTTCACCGGCTTGGCATGATGCACCCGCAGTTGTCCAGGATCAGGAAGATCTTCTCCGGAGCGTTGCGAATCAGCCTGCGCATGAAGTCTATCAGGATATCGGCATCTAGCGCGCCATCGAAGATCTTCCAGCGCATCTCGCCCTTGTTTGTCGCGGTGAAAATCACCGACAGGCCGCGGCGCTTGCCCCAGCAGATAGGACATCTTCAATTGGTCCGCGATCATCTGGCGCACCAGCAACTCCTGCGTCAGATCGAGCACGCGCCCCTTACCAGATTGACAACCACCCGGCGCATCGTGCAGGGCTTTCACTCCGTGCTTTTCGTGTCACTTGCAGATGTCGAACACGCCCGTGCGGCTCAGTCCGCTCAACTGGGCAATTTCCTCGTACGTGCGACCCGCCTTGCGAAGCCGGAACACCTCCACTCGTCTCTTGTGCCGCGCATCTGGGCGCGGCAATCTCATATCGGTCGTTCCCGTCGCTTTGACATCAGAGCGAGCCCTCAAAATTCAAGGCCACTTATACCGAATCAATAACTCGTCGTCCATTCACCTGGTTTAGGCTCATATAAAACTTGCCTCTATCCGATCGATCGATAGTTAGATAGTTATTCAACACCAAGCAGGAGCTTGCTGCTGGAGTGGATCGCCACCCGATCGCGGCAATCTTAATTGCCGCTAACGGTTATGACGCCAAGTAACTGATTACCCCATTCCTGCCGATCGCGGTCGATCGCCGAAATACATCAGACATATTTTTACAAATCGCGGCCACATTCATGACAAACGTCAATACATCTCGTACGAGCGTGAAATTTCTATCTGCTATTCTCTGCGGAAAGCGACACGAGCATTGTTCTGAAAAGATCTTCCGGGGCATGAAGCGCATGCATATCCAGGCGCTTCATTTCAGACTCGCCCTTATCCACTTCGGGTAATGTTCCGGAATTTAAAAAATATTCCTCCCGCCATGTGGTCGCGTGATATGAATTTGAGAATTTTACAATGAATTATCGCCTGAATCTATGCGGTAGCTGAATGCACCGCGATATTAATCTATACAATTCAAGCGACATCGAGAATTTTTATTTCCCCCACTTTATGCTCAGCATCAAGTCAAAACAATTGAGGCATCTCGTAATTTTGAGTGAGGAGAAAAATTTTTCCAGGGCGTCAGTTCGAGCGCATATTAGCCAATCAGCATTGAGCAGGAGTATTCAATCGATTGAAGAAGAGCTTGATATAAAAATTTTTGACCGGACTGCTCGCGGCGTAATATTGACTCGAGCAGGACGAGTAATTGTCCAGCACGCCCATCGTTTGCTGAGCGAGGTCGATTGCCTCATGGTGGACGTCGAATCACTAAAGGCCATTGAATATATTGGCGTTACCATAGGGATGGAGCCATATTGCGAGGATATGTTGCTCCCCAAATTATTGGGCAATATCATCAAGGAGCATCCTGAAATAAGGGTAAAAATTGAAGTCTCGGATTGCAAATCACTGGCCGAGAAATTGCTAGAAAACAAGATTGACTTGGCGGTGACGAATCAACATGAGCTATCACTTAATTCGAGAATCTCAACAAAGCAGCTGCCTTCCGTGAGCGTGGCGCTATATGTCCGACCTGGCCATCCGCTGCTATTGCGGAGTGGAATTTCTATTGGCGATTTGATAAATTATCCACTTATATCGGCCCCGATAGAAGAATCCATGCGGGAATTAATCGGCCGGTCAATTGATCTTCCTCGTGGCGAATATTTTCGGCCGCTGGCCCAGTGTACAAATGTATCGACGCTCAGGGCGCTCGCAAATCATACTGATGCAATATTGCTGCTAGTAGCTCCAGAATTCAAAGAGCTTCTTTGGGGGGGCGATTTTATCCGGCTGGGCGCAATTGGCGGCAAATCAATTGAAATCGAATTTTTCATTGGATATTCCGCCGGAAGTATTCTATCCGATGAGGCGATCACTATCATCTCTATTATGCAAAACATAATGAGCAATTACTAACCTTCCAGAAAGTATTGTCAATGCCATGAGATAATGCATGGATGAAATCGAAAGGCACATCGGACGGTCGGAAGCTGAATCACGCGACGTTGCAGGCGATGCGCCAGCAGGCGGCAAAGGCCATACGCGAAGGACGGGACGTGGCCAGCGTGGCTGCGGCTTATGGGGTGCACGAACACGGCGTTTACCGTTGGCTGGCCGACTTTGCCAATGGCGGTCGAACGCGTTGCTCGCCAAGGCGATTCCAGGCCGACCGCCCAAGGTCAGCGCCGAAGAGATGCAGTGGCTGGCGCAGGCGGTACGCGATCACAGTCCGTTGCAGTTCAAGTTTGAATTCGGGCTGTGGACGCTGCCGTTGATTGCCGCGCTGATTGAGCGGCAGTTCGGCAAGAAGCTGGCGCTGTCTGGTGTGAGCCGCATCATGAAGCTGTTGGGTTTCTCGGCGCAAAAACCGCTGTACCAAGCCTGGCAACAAGACGCGACGCTGGTGCGCCAGTGGGAATTCGAGACCTATCCGGCGATTCGGGCCGAGGCTCGGGAAGTCGGGGCAACGATCTACTTTGCCGACGAGTCGGACATTCGTTCGGATTATCACACTGGCACGACGTGGGCGCCGCAGGGCTGCACACCGGTAGTGGAGGCGACCGGCAAGCGCTTTTCGCTGAACATGATTTCGGCGGTCGGCCCTCAAGGCGAGTTCCGATTCATGGTGCATGACGGAACCGTCACCGCACTGTCTTCCGAGAGTTTCTCGGTAGCCTGATGATCGGTGGTAAGCACCCGGTCAGCACCGTAGCGCATGTCGTTGACGGAGGGTATCCGCGATGCTATCGGATGGGCTCGACGTGAGCGGTAGACGGCAGCGACGGCGCCACGCTCCAAGGTAGGAGCTCGTCGATGCGGTTGATCGGATGGTCAGCGATACGCTCGAGTACGTAGGCGAGATACGCCTCCGGATCGAGGCCGTTCAGGCGCGCGGTGCCGATCAGGCTATACATCGCGGCGGCCCGTTCACCACCGGAGTCGGCGCCGGCGAACAAGTAGTTGCGCCTCCCGATCGCAAGCTCGCATTCATTCTGCCCATATCGGGCAGGAAGTTGAAGTCCATTATCGTTGGCATCCGCTGTATGGTCGCCGCGTCAAGGTTCGAGACGTAGAGAATCGCAGCGGCGGCCGCGTGGTGCATGTCGACGCTGGCCCTGGCGTAGTCAAGGTGGTGGCAGCGTGGATGCTCGATCGGGCCGTGTGTTCAGTCATGGAGCTCGGCGAGCCGAAGGTTACCGTGGCGGTGCTATGCGCACTGCATCGGCTGCTTGTTGATCGGCGCTTGCGAGCAAACTCGCCGGACGGTTCCACCATCGTCCGGGAGAAACGCAATGGGCCAACTGCCAAGGGGTGTTCCAGCACGACCGCAATCGCCGGCGGTGACGCCGCGCCAGATGAACATGGTGTTCGACAACGCCGAGCTTCAGCGAATGAACGAGGCGCAACGCGCAAAGGTAATCACGCATCTTGCAAGCCTGCTGATCCAAGCCGCCGGCGCAACCACCGGGAAGGAGCGTGACGATGACGAACGCTGATCGTTTGCCGGCGCCCCTTCTCCAGCGCAAGGCAGTAGTTTATGTCCGTCAGTCGACGCAGGCCCAGGTCCAGATGAATCTCGAGAGCCAGCGTCGCCAGTACGAACTCGTGGGAGAAGCAAAGCGCCGCGGGTTTCGCGATATCGAGGTCATCGACGATGATCTGGGTCGATCGTCCCGCCCGTCGCTGCAGTAATAGACCAGTGCCGGCCAGCGATTCATCGCATACCGAATTGCCTTGGTCGTGTCGGATTTCGCAGAGAGCGTGCCGAGCGTCGCTTCGAACCAGCGCTTCATGTCGTCGAGCAACGGCGCCGCCTGTGCCTGGCGCACTCTGCGTCGTTCATCGGGCGGTTTGCCGCGGATCTGCTCTTCGATCTTGTAGAGCGCGCCGATCCTGTGCAGCGCCTCTTCGGTGACGGCGTTGGGACGCACCGCATGCAGGTCGTGGATTTTCCGGCGAGCGTGGGCCATACATGCAGCTTCCTGGACGCGACCGTCGAGATACAGCTCGGCGTAACCAGCGAACGCGTCGGCCTGCAGCACGCCAGCGAAGTGCGCGAGATGCTGCTGGGGATGTTCACCACGTCGATCTGGCGTATAGGTGAACCAGACCGCCGCCGGCTCTTCGGAAGCGCTTGACCGGTCATCGCGCACGTAGACCCACAGGCGTCCTGTCTTTGTGCGACCGTTGCCGGGCGCCAGCACTGGCAGCGGCGTGTCGTCCCCGTGAACCTTGCCGCCAGCCAACGTGTATCGGCGTACGGTGTCGACCAGCGGTGCAAGCAGCGCCGTGATGCTTCCCATCCAATACCCCATTGCACCCGGATCGATCTCGACGCCGTCGCGCGCGTACATGACTGCCTGGCGATGCAGCGGGATGTGGTATGCGAACTTCGACACGGCGATGTGCGCGAGCAGCGCCGGCCCCGGGATGCCACGATCGATTGGTCGACTCGGTGCCGCGGCCTGCACGATACGATCGCAGCATGCGCAGGCCAGCCTCGGACGGCGGTGGCGGATCACGCGGAAGTGCGCCCGGACGTATTCGAGCTGTTCCGCGACGTCTTCGCCCAGCGGTTTGAGTTGCCCGCCGCAATCGGGGCAGTCATCGTCGGCGGGCAGATGGATGCGCTCTTCGCGCTCAAGGTGACGAGCGTAAAAGTCGGCGCGGGAACATCACCGACCGATGTTGGCGTGTCGTTTACCGCAGTGCGGCGCCAAAACTGCCGAGTAGCGTTGCGCCGATCTTTACGCCAATATAGAACTCGCTTGCCATACCCTTACCGGAAAGTTACGATCCGCCCATGAACATTCAGTCCATCGCCGAAGGCCTTACGTACACAGTGATCACGCTCGCAGGCATCGCGCTCGCCGTATGGCTCTGCGTTGAACTGCCGTGGTGGTCGGTGCCTGTCATCTTCGGCATCGTCGCGTTTCTTGGAATTGCCCTGTTGGGGCCGATCGTCGTGACCGGCTCGTACCTCATTGCGGCTGCGATCAAGGCGGCCGTTTGGCTCGTCGGCCGCCTCAATCGCCGTACCGCCTAACGGCCGCTACGACGTCGCCTTCAGCACGTCCGTGCGCCGCTTGATCTCGCGCTCCGCGGCATCGATCCAGTGCCAGTAGTCGTCCAAATCCAAATCAGCGATTTCGGACGGTTGCATCTTCAGCACGAGCAGCAACAGCTCATCCAATGGTCGGAGCACTGAATCCAGCGGTTCAGGGGTTCGCGGCAACTGCGCCTGCGGCGCCTGCATCGACGGCGGTATCCCGTTCCTCAACCATGCAGCGAAAGGCATCCATGAGTCGCCTCGAGTCGGCCAGATCGAGTTCGCCAATGTCCTCGACGGTGAGGTCGGTCAGGCGCGCGAGCAAAAAGTCTTCCTGGTCGCCGGCGTCCGTGCTGTATTTAGCCGCCGCGGCCGCGTCTTTCCGCTTCCCGCGCTGAAGCGTCAGTTCCGTGAGCGTCTGACCGGTGGCGAGTTTGACGGGGTATTTCAGCGGGATTTTCATGATGTGCTCCGTAGGGATAGAGCACACATTGTCGAATTGCGCGCACGGGAGCGCTTTTGACGAAGGCTAAAAAAAACGACCCGCCGAAGCGGGTCAAAGCGAGGAATCACAGGGGGATATGGCGATTAGCCGCCGATATTGGCGCGGAAATCAGAGAGCATGCCCCACAGGCGTAAGCCTGAACCGTACGAGTTGAACACCGTCGTGATGCCTTGCTCATTGAGCAGATTCACTTCCGATCGCGGATCGTCGATCATCGCCGATAGCGGCCGCTCGACACCAGTCACGCCAACAAGCTGCTGGTTCGAACTGGACCACCAGTAGCCCTTATCCAGGTCGACGCGGGCACGCAAGCCCGCCGCGCGCGACGAGAGCGGCTCCAGCCTTTCCGCGTTGGTCGCTGCGTCGTACATACGATGCGCGGATTTCCTTGACCCATGCTGCTTCACCCTCGGCTGTCCATTCGATGCCGCGGCGCAAACAGATCCGCCGGTAAAGGCCGTCACGAACAGCATCGTCGAAAGTGATGCGATGCAGGCTGTACGGTTTCGCCGCTTCGTACCTGTGTGACGTTCGCCGTACGTTCACCGGCTCGGGGTTCGTGCGCACCGGTGCCACCTCGTTGATCGGAACGACCGGCACGAATGCCGATGGCAAGGGCTCGACGCACGCCGTCACAGCAGCATTCGCGCGTTCGCGCAATTGAATCCACTTATGCAGCTGGTTCGCGTTCACACCCGCCTTCAACGCCAGTCCGGCAATTGACGCGCCCGGCTGCAGGCAGGCTTCAATCAGCTTGCGCTTACCCTCGGCGTCAAACCTGCGCTTGCCCGTCGCGGTCACGCCGGTCACCCGCAGTGGCAGGAAATCAACTTCGTTCTGTGTCATCGGTTGCGTCCGCAAGTTGTAGTTGCGGACGCAAGCCTGCGCTCGTTCAGCTTTCGATTCTAGGTGGGGTTAAATTCGCGCTTACAGGCTTCGTGTACCTGACGGCAGTAGTGGATTGGTCAAGTCGCAAGGTGCTCTCGCACCGGGTGGCGATCACGCTGGAAGCAGTGCACGCCGTCGAGGCGCTCGAGGAAGCGTTCGCGCGCTACGGGCTGCCGGACATTGTGAACACCGATCAGGGCAGCCAGTTCACGGCGGGCGCGTTCACCGAGGCCGTACTGGGTCGAGGCGTGCGGCTGTCGATGGACGGTAAAGGGGCCTGGCGCGACAACGTGTTCGTCGAACGCGTGTGGCGCAGCGTCAAGTACGAAGAGGTTTACCTGCGAGCTTACGAGTCGGTCAGCCATGCCCGGCGCTCCATCGGCGACTACATCGAGCTGTACAACCGAAAACGGCCCCATTCGAGCCTGGCGGATCGGACGCCGGATGAGGCATACTTCGCTACGCTGCCTGCGATCAAATCGGCAGCATGATTGCCTCGGACGTTCCACTTAAAAATCTCAGAAAACTGTCCGAACGAGTGAGGCCACCTCTTTCTAGGTTCGAATAGCCTCACAAGCAATCGAATTCACTGGCAGCCGGGCGTCGCCGGCCGCACCGCGCACGCCCATGCCTGCACCGCCTTCAGTTTGTCGATTTCGCGCTGGTCGTCGCCGGCGACCCCAAAAACGCGTTCCGCAACCGCTGGGTCGATGTCTGCAACGGCGGCGGCACCATTGCCCACGCCGGCGGCGCTGGCAGCTCCGGGCAGACCGTCGGCACCGGCTGCAGTACAGTTGCGGACGGCGACGCGCAGCCGGTCAGTGCCAGCAGCCAGAACAGCGCGCAGGCTGCGATTTTCGGTTTCATGGTCGGTTCGCTCCTTCGTGAGTTGTGCATCAATGACGGCCACCTGCGACGCGGCAGCGTCGTGGGCGGCGATCGCGCGCTGCTCCGCGGCAAGCGCCGCGTGCGAGATCGTCGTCAGGTCGTTCGCGTGCCGCTGCGCGTCCGCCGAGCGCGCTGCCTGCTCGTCGGCGAGCAGGCGCGCGCCGATCAGGTGCTCGACGCCGGCACCGACCGCCGCGCCGAGCAGCGCTGTCAGCAAATACGGCCACGCGGATTTCATGAAGATCATTTCGGCTCCTTCTCGTGCAGTTGCTTGAGCTCGTCGGGCGAGTAGACGAAGCCCGGCAGCAGGAACGCCTACACGCCTCCAGACTGGATCGTTTTCCCTTCAGCCGTTACAGGATCTAGCAAAATGAGTAGCGGGGGCTGCTAACCCGGCGCACGCTCTGTTAACCTCTTCGTCGTTTCGCTGACGAGGGGGTTATGGCAAAACCGATACTCGATGACGAATTGTGATCACTAATCCAACCGCTGCTGCCACCACCGAAGCCACGCCGCACGCGATACCCGGGACGCAAGCCGCACGACGACCGCGCCGTGCTCACCGGCATCCTGTTCGTGCTGCAATCCGGCATTCCCTGGGAGATGCTTCCGCAGGAAATGGGATGTGGCTCGGGCATGAGTTGCTGGCGCAGACTGCGCGACTGGTAACAGGCAGGCGCCTGGGACCGGCTGCACGAGGTGCTGCTGACGAAACTTCGAGCGGCCGATCGCATCGACTGGTCTCGCGTGGTTATCGATTCTTCCTCCATTCGCGCAGTGGGATCAGGTCAAAAACAGGACCCTATCCCACCGATCTGGCGCCAACCGCAACGACGTCGCTCAACTACTGCCTCTGATCAGGGCCATTCCTCCCATTCGCGGCAAGCGTGGACGGCCGCTGTCAAAGCTCGTCGTCGTGCAAGCGAGCGGCTACGACCACGGCAAATATCGCAAGCTTCTGCACGCTGCCGGTATCGCCACGCAGATCGCTCGCCGTGGAGAGCCTCACCGCAGCGGCCTTGGCAAGACACGCTGGGTCGTCGAGCGTACCCTCGCATGGCTACACAGTCGGCTCCGAACAATTCGTTTTTCTCTGCGTGTGGCGCGACAAACAAGATGAGAGTGTCGCGGCAAGGTTGATGATGCCGATGTTGATTGACGCAGGCAAGTGTTTATTGACTGACGCGCTTTTTTGATTGTCGCTGATGCGCGTTTGTTGATTGACGCTGGCACGTAAAGCATGCCGCGCGTTAATCAGGTTGTGGCGCTTGCACAGATCCTTCACCGGCTCGTCCCGGCTCTCGGCCTCGCGCAAGATCCGGATGACCTGCTCGTCGGTAAATCGCTTCTTCATCGAGTTCTCCTTGCCTCTAAGATAAAAGAGAACTCACTTGCCAAATGGCTACAAGAAACGTCTTGGGTCAATTTTGGCCGGTCGACTTTAGTTACTCATACGTCATCGTAAAGTCGACCGCCGCGTTGGCTGCGCCACCCGTAATTTTCGAATCAGTCTGGTAGTATGCCGCTTTCAGCGGAATGGTAAAGTTTCCGCCGCTGCCGTGGTAATCGCTAACTGGGATAGCCTCCTGCAACGGCACCGCGCTGCCCGAATTGTCCATCAGTTGCAGCCCAACACCCGTGGCGCCGCCAGCTTGGAGGGTGATCACCGAGTTGGACTTATCCTTGATCGGAGTAGTTGGGTCCAGTTGATATTTGATGCTGTTCATACCCCCCGGACAGTTTTTCAACATGATCTTGAAATCCTTCGGCGTGGTTTTGGTGTCGACACCCTCGAAATCCCCTGCCGAGACCGTGCCCATATCGACTGGGACATTGGGCGTTTGGCAAGTCGACTGCGTAATTTGAACCGCGGTTATTTTGTACGTAGTCGGTGTCGGGCTGCCAGACATTTTGCGATCGTTATTCCATGGGGTCCCTTGGACCACAGAAGTCGCACTAACGGTGCCAGGTGATACTTGATCGGCGAGTTTCACGAGCGCAACAGCCAGTTGGCTGCCGCTCTTGAAATTACCGTTTGTTTGATGTTTGCAAAATTCCTGGTAGAGAAGTATCCCTCCATTATCACTTGCAGCGCTAAAGGGCGTCCACTCGCTTCCACACGCAGTGTTATGAACCCGCGTAGATAGTGCCAAGCCGATGCCGGGAACATTGGTTTTTCTTACCTGGACACGACCTCCGCTCTCCGGAGGTTCAACAACATCATCCAGGTCATTTACCGATGCATTGCCCCCTATGTAATGAAGGTCCATGCCGACCCCGTCACCGAATATGCTATTTTTGGTTGTCCACGAGTATGTTTCTCCATCTTCCGGTGATTTAATCCAATCGGTTAACAGAGTTCCGGGGGGGGCATCGCGTGGCACGGAAATAGGAGACGGTAGATTTAGCAATCGGGTTGGACCGACACCATCGACCTGGGGCGCTGCTGCATACGTGGCGGCGCCCCAGACACCGATTATCGCCGCGATGAGCATTCCAAGGCAATGCGCTTTTCGGTCTTGCACGAGGAGAGCGTCAGCTGCGCCTGGCTGTTTCGGTTCAGCCCTCCCGATCCTGCGGTTCCATATCATAATTATTTACTCATCGGCGTACAAAACTAGCGTTTTACCCGTCAGAAAAGACTGAAACTCTGCATGCCGCCCGACGTTTCCCCGCTTATTCGAGTCGAGCTGCTCGAAATAAATCAACAAATTGGATAGCAGGCATGCCATTTTTAAAGCAAATGCGATTATGATTTAATATTTCACCATATATAGTATGCAGCAGCAAACAATGCACGCCTGTGGGATATGGCCTAATTTTTATCGGAAAAATCCGAGTGTTCGGCTATGGCAAGAGAAATATGAGCGATGTCGCAACTTGCGATGCCCCCAGGCACGCGGTCGAATCGAGACTCGGACATATCCGAGTCTTTTTCAGTGTGTGCTGAGACACGTGAGCCGCAACCAATGAAATAATGAAATCCTATTCTTTTGAGGGGGACGCTATCCATGAAATCACGATTACGTCAATTTGCGCTCGCTGGTGCCGTTCTTTTTGGAGGAGTGAGCACAATGACGTCAGTTCACGCGTCGGACGGTACCGTTACGTTTACGGGGACAATCTCTGCACAGACCTGCCAGGTAGATACTTCGACCAAAAAGCTGTCTATTACGCTTCCGACGGTATCCGAAAAGGCACTAAACAAGGATGGCAGCACTGCCGGTGGTCAGGCATTTACTATCAAACTCAAGGGCTGTGCGACGGGTCAAGATGCCAAGGTGCTGGCGAGTTTCGAGCCAGGCTCTGATGTCGACATAGCCACTGGCTATCTCAAGAACAGTGACAGTGCCACTGATGGCGGTGCGGAAAACGTCCAGCTCCAGTTGCGTGGAGCGGATGCCAACGTCATCAAAGTGGGAGACCCGTCGAGCATCACACCGACTACGATCGAAGACGACGGCTCGGCCAATCTTCACTACTCCGCGAACTACATTGCGGTTGGTGGCGCCGCAATTGCGGGGAATGTTGCCAGCCACGTGACATGGACGCTGAATTACGAGTGAAGATGACGTTTCAATAACGCGCCGATCTACAGATTTATAGGTGAAATTTTTATGAAAACAAAGCAAAAGAACGTGCTCAACGCGAGCGCTGCGTTGCTGCTGGGAATGGGCGTAATCGTGTCGGCCTACGCTTCGGACGGTGAAGTGGATTTTCAAGGAATCGTGACGGCGCAAACCTGCACTGTTGACGCCACCAGCAAAAACCTGAATGTGCCTTTGCCGACAGTATCAGCCAATTCTTTGGCAAAACCGGGAGATGCGGTCGGTTCGCAATTGTTCACGATAAAGGTAAGCGACTGTTCGAGCGGTACGAAAGCGGTGGCGGCTGCGTTTGAGGCGAATGCAAGCCTCGACGCGAGTACCGGCAACCTAAAGAATCAGAGTGATGATACCGCTGCCGCAAAGAATGTAGAAATTCAACTAATGAACTCGGACAGTTCCCCGATTACCGTGGGTAATGCATCGACGGTGAAATCGACGCCGGTTGTCAGCGGGTCAGCATCGATGGATTACAGGGCGAAATACGTCGCCGTCGACGGTGCAGCCACGGCAGGACCTGTGCAGAGTCACGTAACGTACTCGCTCAATTATCAGTAATGCACGCGTACTGGCGGCGGACGGTCTGCCGTCGACGTGTCCGGCTCATTCAAGGAGAAACAGTGTCGATCCGTCGAATTTTCTCAGGGAGTCTCTCACATGCCTGCATGGCCGCTGCGTTTCTGCCGATGATGGCCCACGCGGATATTGTGCTTCCGAGTACGCGCATCGTCTATCCGGCTTCAAGCAGGGAAGTCGGAGTGCAAGCGCTCAACAAGGGCAAGCGACCGGTGCTTGTGCAGGCGTGGCTCGATATTGGCAATGCGTCTGCAAAGCCTGAAGACGTCGATGTTCCCTTCACGCTGACTCCCCCTGTTTTTCGCGTTGAGCCGGGCAAGGGGCAAACCATGCGTTTGCGGTACACGCAGGAGCCGTTGCCGCAGGATCGCGAGTCCGTGTACTGGCTCAACGTGCTGGAGATTCCGCCGAAAGCTGAGGCCCCGAAAGGAGAAAGCTTACTGCAGCTTGCCTACCGAACGCGCATCAAGGTGTTCTTCCGACCGGCGGGGCTACGAGGCCGTCCCGATGAGGTTCCTGCGCAGATCAAGTGGACGATACGGCCGGGTGAAAACGATGAATGGGTACTCCATGCCGACAACCCGGCACCATACGCGGTGTCGTTTGGTCAGGTTTCGCTGAGAACCGCACGAGGTGCAGTCGATGCCGGCCAAGGCATGGTGGAGGCCTTTAAGTCGGCCGATTTTTCGCTGAAGAACACGAGGAGTCGGCCTGAAGGTGCGATGCAGGTCAACTACTCTGTCGTCAATGACTATGGCGCTTCGAGCAAGGGGACGGCATCCGTTCAGTAGTCGGGACATGCGTTTCACCTGACGCCATCGCATTTATTCAAATATTCTTGCGAGCAATATACCGATAGCAACATCGCGTACGTCCGTAACAGATATCGATATGCATAGTAGTCCTTGTTATAGAATGAGGCCGATCGCTATGTGGGTTGGGATCCTGCTGTCGATTGGTATGCCCCAGGCTTGGGGGGCAGCACAAGCATCAGAGTCTCCTAACGCGGTCGTGGACTTCGATCCCAGCTTTATGGTCGGGCCGGCGGTGGACGTGCGCCGCTTTTCGAGCGGAAACGCGGTGCTGCCTGGCACATACGATGTCGATTTGTATTTGAACGACTCACCGCTCGGGCGCCGCGAGGTGCATTTCGAACTCAGGAGCGGTAACAAAAGTGCTGAACCCTGCTTGACGCGTTCGCTGTTAGATGCTGCCGGGGTCGACATAAGCCATTGGCCTGAAGCAACCCGAGACAACGCACAACAATGTATTGATCTGGGAGTGCGCATTCCGTCGGCATCTTATAAGTACGACGGGTCGAGCCAGCACCTACAATTGAGCGTGCCACAAGCCGATCTACGCAACATGGCACGTGGTGAGGTAAGTCCATCGCGCTGGGATAGTGGCATCACGGCCGGAATGTTACGCTACGACATGAACGTCTACCGTTCATCGGCCTATGGTCGTACCGACAACAGCCTGTATTTGGGAATGGTGGCTGGTATGAACTACGGGGGCTGGCGGTTACGGGAACGCATGTCGCTCGACTATACGAGAGGCATCGGCGCACAGTGGCGGTCCATCGAAACCTACGCACAGCATGATCTGACGAAGTGGAAATCGACACTGACGGTCGGCGACAACTCAACCCGTGGCGAGATATTCGATAGTTTCCAACTGCGTGGTGTCCAGATCGCCAGCGACGACCGCATGCTACCGGACTCACTGCGAGGATACGCTCCGGTCGTGCGGGGTGTGGCGCAGACTAACGCGAAAGTCGAAGTTCGCCAGAACGGCTACGTGATCTATCAGACGACGGTGGCGCCTGGCCCTTTTGAAATCCGTGATTTGAATCCGACTGGATATGGCAGTGATCTTCAGGTAACGGTGACTGAGGCTAACGGGTCTCAACGAATGTTCTTCGTACCCTATGCCAGTGTACCTCAGCTGCTGCGCGCGGGCAGTAGTCGCTTCAGCATCGCGGCAGGTCAGTATCGTACTCAATGGGGGCACGGCGATGGGCATCCGTACGTCGCGCAAGTCATCTATCAACGCGGTCTGAGCAATTTGATCACGGGCTACACCGGGTTTGTGGCGGCTAATGGATATGTGGCCGGTTTGTTCGGGGCGGCGCTCAATTCGTCAATCGGTGCATTTGCGCTGGATATAACGTCCGCACGCACGTCACTGCCGGGCGTGCCGATCCGACAGGGAATCAGCTGGCGGGTAAGCTATGCCAAGATTCTGCCTCAAACTAATACGAGCCTAACAGTGGCCGCTTATCGCTATTCGACGTCGGGTTACTATAGTCTTGCCGAAGCGATGCAGGCGCGTAGTAACATCCGGAATTATGGAAGCATCTATACGGATGGAGCCTATCGGACCCGAGACCGGGCGCAACTGACCGTGAGCCAACGGTTGGGCGAAAGTGGCTCACTGTATGCGATGGGTAGTGTCGTCGATTACTGGAACCGCGGAGGGCGAGATCTCCAATTTCAGATCGGGTATTCAAACGGCGCGAGATGGGGAAGTTATAACATATCCGTCCAGCGCACACGAGATTCGTCCGGCAGACAGGACAACCAGATTTACGTAAGTGTGTCGATACCGTTTGGTGGTCAGATCGAAAGCAAGCCAGTCTTTAGCGACCTGAACGCATCTGTCAGCATTGGCCACAATCAGACATCGCTGCAGACAAGCACAAGTGGCACGGCGGGTACCAACAATGCCTGGTCGTACGGCCTGAATGCTGGCTATAGCGGCGGCGCAGGTACTCGAGCGACTTCGCTCGGAGTATCTGGCAGTTACAACGGCGGCCGCGGTTCGGCAAATGCGTCCGCATCAGTCGGTAACGACGCGAACCAGCAAGCGCTTGGTGTGTCGGGTTCGATAATTGGGCACGCCGGTGGCATTACCTTGGGACAGGCTATTGATCCAGACGACGCGGTTGCATTGATCGAGGCCGATGGCGCGAAGGACGCTGCTGTTACGAATGCGCCGGGCGTGAAGGTCGATAGCTCGGGATATGCCGTGGTGCCCTATCTCACGCCATATCGAAGCAATACGATCACGCTTGACCCTCAACTCTTACCGGATGACGTTGAGCTGGAGAGCACCAGCGAGGACGTTGTGCCGCGAGCGGGGGCGGTAGTAAGGACGAAATTCCCGACGAAGCAGGGTATGCCGATGCTGATGCGGGTAAAGACTGCGAGCGGCAACGTTGCACCGATGGGAGCCAACGTGCTGAACGAGAAGGGGGAAAGCATGGGATGGGTCGGACAAGGCGGCATGATTTTCGTGCGCGGTGTGCCGCAAAAGGGGCGGCTGCGGATTCAATGGGGCAACGACCATGGCAACGCCTGCGTGTTCGATTACGCTCAATCCGGTCGAGGCAGAGGTATAGCCGGGAGTTGCGAACAGGATGACACCGGTGACGATGTAGCAGCTGTTCCGGCACACGTTGCGCAGCAGTAAAGTGCATGGGCGCTGTTGAGGCGAAGCCGGGACGCGCTGGGCGAACCTCGCGTCAATGCAAAACGGGTGTATCGCGTCATGCGCCGCCACGGCCTGCTGCTCGAACGCCGACCTCGTCATGCCCCGTCTACGCGTCGGCACGATGGCAAGGTCGCGGTGGACCAAAGCAACGTGCGCTGGTGCTCGGACGGTTTCGAATTCCGCTGCGACGACGGTGCCCCCTTGCGCGTCGTCTTCGCACTGGACTGCTGCGACCGGGAAGCCATGAGCTGGGCTGCGAGCACCGGCGGCTACACCGGTGACATGGTGCGCGACGTGATGCTTCAGGCGGTCGAAAACCGTTTCGCCGGTGCGTTGAAGGCTGACAGCGAAATCGAGTGGCTGAGCGACAACGGTTCCTGCTACATTGCCGACGAGACGCTGACGTTCTCGCGGGAAATCGGCCTGAAGCCCGTCACGACACCTGTCAGAAGTCCGCAGAGCAAGGAGTAGGTTTCACATTGCACCTTGTCCGGTAGTTGGAGCGGCGATGAAGGTTGCTTGTGTTGCTTTGCGTCCACCCGCGCCTCTTACGAGCAGGACATTCCCCGGAGGTTCGTACAGACAGCGGTGATCATGCCCGTAAACCTGCCGCCGTAGAAGTCCTTGGCGACCCCATTGATGGATGGTGGTCTGGCTCACTTTGAACTGCGCGGCGAGCTCGGCGCCGGTAAGCAGACCGCGCGAGCGCAGTCGCTCAAATCGGCTCGGCAATCCATAGGTGGTCCGCACCAGCGCAACCTTCCTGGCGGTAAATGCTTGCTGCTGCCAGTTTGTATATCCAAGTTCATTGAGTCGCGTGGCGACCTGCTGATCGGTACACGTTTCGAGAAGCTCATCGATAACCGTCACGACGGCCGGTAGTGTCTTGCGTACAAGTGCCATCGGCCTGGGATTGTCGACCGCCAGTGAAGTCGTCCGGCCACCCCGGAAACGCACGTGGATCGAGACCTTCTCTGACTTCACAAGAGTGACGTCTTCGATAAGCAGTCCGAGCATTCGCTTGCGCTCGATGGATTCGACGCGCCTATCGTTCCAGACGGCGGCGAAGTCATCTGCAAGAGCGCGGATACGCGCACGAGCCTCATCTCCAAGCAGATCCTGGTCTGACCGGCGTTGGCGATCGTGTTCCTGCTGCAGCACGTCAAGTCGACGTAGGCGATCGTTCCAATCGGCTTCCAGCGCATCGGCAACCATCCGGTTCGCTGGATCGACATTCATGTAGCGACGGCGGGCGAGTTCGGCTTCGTATCGTGCGCGTTCCAGTTGCTTCAGACGCATGGAATCGGCCTGCTCAATACGTCCGGCGATCTCGTCCTCGACTGCGAGCGCCACTTCGATGGTTGCCGGCCCAACTGTCTCCAGGAGCAACGCACTGATTGCATCATCGATCGCACGCCCACGTATCGACTGGCATGGTTTGCCCGCATCGTGAGCAGCGACGTCGTGACATACGTAGTACGGCTCCATCCTGTCGCTTACCTTCTGATAGCGCACACGCATGCGATTGCCGCAAATACCGCAGATGACGCGCCCCTGCAGCAGTCCGTCCCCTTCGCGAGGGACCGTACCTCGCACGAGCGAACCGAAGCCATTCGCGCTTTGCCTAAGCGTCACCTGATTGCGCTCGAATTCGTCCCAGTCAATGTAACCGATGTGGGCGTCTCGTATGAGAACCTGCCAGTCGGATTGCGCGACCTTGAGTTGCGTGCTCGTCAAGTCGGCTTTGCGTCCAATTCTCGTCCGACCGTACACAAAGGCACCGGCATATCGGGGATTGTGGAGGATCTGTAGAACACGCGATGTGTTCAGTGCGCCCCAGTGCACTTCGCCTTTGCCGATGCCGCGGCGGATCCGGCGCGGGAAGGACCAGCCTTCGCGACGGAAGCGGCGTACCACCATGCTTGCCGAGTGCGTTTGCCGGTAGGTATCGAACAGCAGTCGCAGGCTCGCGTGGATTTGCTGGTCGGGGTCGAGCACAACCGATCCGTTTGGATGGTAGACCAGCCCGACGGGAAGTGGCAGTTCGAGTTCGCCACGTCGCGCCTTGTTGCGCATCCCACCCTGCAACCGCGCGTTCAGCACGTGCAGCTCCGCCTCGCTCATGGTTCCCTTCAGGCCGAGCAGCAGGCGGTCGTTGAAGTAAGCCGGATCATAGACCCCGTCTTCGTCCAGAATCAGGGTGTGGGTCAGTGCCGCAAGTTCGATGAGCCGATGCCAATCGGCGTTGTTGCGCGCCAGACGAGATACCTCAAGTCCGAGTACGATGCCGGCGTGGCCTATGGCGACCTCCGAAACCAGTTGCTGGAACCCGTCCCGGTGTTCTGCGCTTGCACCGGACAGCCCAAGATCGGTGTCGATAACGTGGATGCGTTCGATGGGCCAGCCCAGTGACACGGCGCGCTCACGCAAAGCATACTGGCGCTTCGTACTCTCGGTGTTCTCAAAGACCTGGCGTAGTGAAGATTGCCGCACATAGAGGAAGGCATCACGGCGCAAGTGGTCGTGCGTAACCTTCTGATACCGTTCAGTAGACATGGGCGAGCTCCGAATGGGTCCGTAGAACGAGGTTGGCCAGCAAACGCACAAACTCGTCGCCAGCCGGAAAGGCGTCCATACGCTGCGCCTGGTGACGCGAGGTAGCGTCTATGGCCGCCGTTGACTTCACGAGTACAGGAAGTCCATGCAGCATCCCGTGATAGCGCAGCGCTGCGGCGCCCTCGGCGCGCGGGGTGCCGTCGATCACCGCATCGCGTAGGGCCTCGTAAGCGGCGGTCAAGGCTTGCGCGAAGGGGACGGCGGCAACGGTTGGCTCTACGGTTTTTTTTTGCGCGCGATTGCGCGTTCGATGCTGCGGGGGTGGACAGAGATGCCGAGCTCGGATTCCAGTTGCTCGGCTAGCGCCCGGGCGTGAATCGCGCCATCGCCTTCGAGATGTCGTTCGACGAACGCCATCGCCTCGAAATTGAGCTTGTGCGCTCCCTTGGGCCCACGCTGCTTCGGAGCGAGTCCTGCCAAGCCATCGCGAGCAAACGCGGCCTCGGCCTGATAGAAGGTTGGCCGTGACATGCCGAACAGGGCCGCAGCATCGGCCTTCGATGCGCCGTCGACGCTGACATGGCGCAGCATCTCGTACTTGACTTGAATCAAGTCGCGGGCGTCGAAAAAATCGCTCGACTGGAACCAGGAAGCCTGCACCCTCTCGGGATGGGGATTCAGTACCCCGAGGCGCCTGAGACGTTCCAGCTTTGGATCGGGCTTGGTCAAGATCGCTGCACCGGTGCAAAGTGTGTAATCTAAAATATGCCGCACACACGTCAATGTCAAGGTCGGCGCGCAATCGAATGCGCCGGCCAAATCGCGATATTGTGGGTATATTGCTACGCACGTCGCGCTCACGCGAATCTGATGCGGCGTAATTTAACTTACATTGGCGGCGTAATTTACTTGACACGCCCCAGGACCTCCGGCCTCAGGTCGTCGATTAGCGCGCGCAGCCTCCGAAGGTCGTCGACACGAAAGGCGGAGCGCCCCGCCGCAGCCTGCGCGAACGCGTCCGGCTCATCCACGTTCGTCCATGAGGCCAGTATCGATACCAGCTGGCCATGTTCGTCGTAGAACATGACGCGGTCCTCTCCCCAGTTGATGCGCCGGGTAGCCAGCTGGATTCGTGTACCGCGTCGCGGGTGAAAGGGATGGGTGATCTCGACCGTTACGGCCGTGCAACCGTCGTCACGACAAGCAGTTGCTGACTTACGATAATGGGATGGCCGAGAGCTTCGTCAAGACGATGAAGCGTGATTACGTTTCGTGGATGCCCAAGCCCGACGCCCGAACGGCGCTGCAGAACCTGGCCATTGCGTTCGACCACTACAACGAGTCGCATCCGCACAGCGCCTTGAAATACCGCTCGCCGCGCGAGTTTCGCCAGCAAGCAAATTCTCCAACCTAAGCGTGACCGCGTGTCCGGTCATGCAGGGGCAAGTCCAGTGGCATCAGCGTCCCGCTGCGCCCGCTCCAGCAGGTGCTGTACGCCATCGGGTCTCGCTTCGCCGATTCATTTGGCGAGTTGCCAGCCGTTCTTGCGTTCGACTGTACCCAGCAGGCCCTTCAGGTACGCGAGCGACCGCTCTCGGGGCTCTGGACGCCTGAACAGTTCCCCCAGCCGCTGGTACAGTACTTCGTAAGCGCGAATTTAACCCCACCTAGAATCGAAAGCTGCCTATCTGCTGCACGTGCTGACCGAATTGCCGCAGCGCGCACCGGATGCCGATATTGGCGACCTGCTACCGTTCAACTTCGCTCGACAGCAAGCCGTTACCGGGTAACTCCGATCGCTACCGCGCTGGGCCGAAGTATTGGTCCCACTGTTCCGAATCGGGATCGAGTCGGCGCACAATCGCGTCGTCTGCCCGCGCGATCAACCGTTCCAGCATCTGGCGCTTCGTTACCGAGTAACGGCGAGCTAACCGCGTCAGAGCAAGATACGCTTCCGTGCTCACCCACATATCCAGACGTCGATCACCGTTGCCGTCCTTGCCTGCCGTCTCGCGCCTTGCCCGATAAGCCGCCTGCCGCTGCGCCGTCGTTTGCGTCATCTCGCATCTCCTTCGTTACCCGGTAACTATCGATTCGAAACATGTTACCCGGTAACACGTCACCTAACGACGTGTGGCGGATTTAGCGCTTACAGTACTTCCAATTCAAGCTCCCACGCTCTCTTGCAGTCGAATGCATAGTCTCAACGTGTAGTAGTCCTTATTCATATAGGTATAGTAAAAATATACGGCTGTAGTACTGCGCTCCAGTGTGTCAACACCCATACGGATCTTTGTGCAGTGTTTTCGACTGCTGCGCTCTCCGGCGGCAACAATCGTGGAATCACTTCGTCCTCGAATATCTGACCATAACGCGAAAATTCATGCATTCTTTATCGTCACGGGATTATGGACTCTTGGGGAGAAAGATATTCTGACACGGAATGGGTCAGCGTAAATCATGCAAGTTGCATAGTGCCGATTTCTGATTGCGGCCCGGCCCAGAAAGGCGTTTCACGCTGTTCGGCGTCGACTCGATGGCTTCATATTATTCAAGGTCGTCATAGAGAACCTTTCTCATGATTTTCAGATTCGATGAACGTCGATTTCGAGGACGGCGATGCGTCAGTATGACGCGCTGCTATCCTGCATGAAATTGAACTCAGATTTATCCGAGAATAATTGGGATGCATCTTATTGAGATGGGTGAAGTGGATTCGTATTGTATTTTTAGGTTGGTGGAATTTTATATATTTTACTGTCGTTCTTGGCGTGATTATAGATTCGGTGGTGAATATTGATATTTATGAAGGTTTAGTTGACGTCGGCTCCTAGAAATGGATCGGCATAAAAGTATAGTTTTCAACTCGGAGTGGAAAGTGAATAGAGCATACGGAATTGTTTGGAATCGTGCTTCGGGTTTGCTTTGCGTGGCATCTGAAATGGCAAAGGGGCGTACGCGGCGTGGTGGCCGGAATGTCGCCATTGCGTCCGTGGTGTGCGCGATTGCTTTCCCTTGGCACGCTTGGGCGAAGAGTCAACCGGAAGCGATCGGAGAGCGCACACGATGTATTGCCAATGAATTGCTTGTTGATCACAAAGTTTCTGCGAATGCGGATCCGAAGGTGGAGAAAGCGGCAGTCGTACGTTGCGACGAAATTCCGACTACAGGTGGCAACAACGGCGCATCCGAAAGCCTGACGTCGTCCAAAGATGCAGGGAGGCGCGTCGATCAGCTCTGGCTAAGTTCCGATATTTCGGACATTGACGCGAGCAAATCGAACGTGGAAGCCATTGGGCAGCGTTCTGTATCGGCACTCGGGCGTGGAAACAGTTTATTAAATGGTCCAGGGTACCGCGGCTCGAATGTTGAAGATTATCTTTCGATTGATCCGGGTATGGGCGGTGTCTCAGGTGATACGCCCGTTGCGACCCGCGTGGAAAACCTAGGTGCGATAGCGATAGGCGCCTTCGCAAAAGCTACGTCTTTGTCGTTTCCGTTAGCTCCGGGTAGTGCGATCGCGCTTGGCGAGAACTCTGAGACTATAGGCGGCATTTCAATAGGGTACTCGGCGGTGTCGTCCAACTTGGGTATTGCCATCGGTGGGGGAGCTAAGGATGCCGACGATGGGATGGGCAATATTGCAATGGGCGCAATGGCGACAGCAGGTTCAATGGGCAGCGTAGCCATAGGGTTCGGTAGCAGCGTAACAGGAGACGGAGGTATTGCGCTCGGCATGGATTCAGTTGCCTCTGAAGTCGATACGGTTTCGGTTGGAAACGACGGAAGCAATGGAGACGATGTCATCAAACGCCGGATTGTGAATGTTGCGGCGGGGACCGGTGAGGCTGATGTAGTGAACGTGTCGCAGCTCAAAGGTGTGGCTAATGCGCTGGGTGGGGGCGTGACCGTCCAAGTCGATGGCTCGGTGACAGCACCGGTGTACACGATCGACGGCGAGACTTACACCAACGTCGGCGACGCACTGGAGGCGGCCGCTAATAGTGGAGGCAGCGCGGCCAATGCGGTGGAGTACGACAGTAAAGACGGGCAAGTGGACCGCAGTTCCGTCACGTTCGGCGAACAAGGTGTGCCGGTGGCGCTGCACAATGTCAAGGATGGGAATCTGGCGGCCGATAGCACCGATGCGGTAAATGGCGGGCAATTGTACGCGACCAACGCCAACATCGAGAAAAGCATTACTAACATCACCAACCAGATCAACGATGGTGAAATCGGTTTGGTGCAGCGGGATGCCGACACCCAAGTGATTACGGTGGCCCAGGCACTGGGTGGTACGACGGTGAGTATTTCCGGCACGGAAGGTGATCGGAAGATCAGCGGCGTGAAGGCAGGCGAGGACGATAATGATGCGGTGAATGTCGCACAGTTGAAGGCGGCTGGTCTCACTCCGGCCAATGCGGTGGAGTACGACAGTAAAGACGGGCAAGTGGACCGCAGTTCCGTCACGTTCGGCGAACAAGGTGTGCCGGTGGCGCTGCACAATGTCAAGGATGGGAATCTGGCGGCTGATAGCACCGATGCGGTAAATGGCGGGCAATTGTACGCGACCAACGCCAACATCGAGAAAAGCATTACTAACATCACCAACCAGATCAACGATGGTGAAATCGGTTTGGTGCAGCGGGATGCCGACACCCAAGTGATTACGGTGGCCCAGGCACTGGGTGGTACGACGGTGAGTATTTCCGGCACGGAAGGTGATCGGAAGATCAGCGGCGTGAAGGCAGGCGAGGACGATAATGATGCGGTGAATGTCGCACAGTTGAAGGCGGCTGGTCTCACTCCGGCCAATGCGGTGGAGTACGACAGTAAAGACGGGCAAGTGGACCGCAGTTCCGTCACGTTCGGCGAACAAGGTGTGCCGGTGGCGCTGCACAATGTCAAGGATGGGAATCTGGCGGCTGATAGCACCGATGCGGTAAATGGCGAGCAACTATACCGTTCTCAGCAAAGCGAGGCGGCGGCGCTGAGTGACGAGTCGAAAGTCAACGCGGACGGAACGATCGACACTTCGCTGACTGTGAACGGCAACCGGTACGCTTCGGTCCAGGACGCGCTAAATGCTGCGGTAGCGGGTGGTTCAAACGACCCGATGGGCGTAGTTTACGATAATGCGGATCACACGAGCGTTACGTTGGGCGGTACTGGTGCGCCGACGCCGGTCACGCTCGCCAACGTAGCGGATGGCAAGAACCAGTATGACGCGGTCAACTATGGGCAATTGTCTCAGCTTCAGGACCAGGTGACCAATTTGGATAACCGTGTGACTAACCTGGAATCTGGAAACGGCGGCACTGATACTGGCAGTAATGACATGATTGCCGGCACCGGGGGGGATGATGGTGCTATTACGCCCGCGAATGCGGGTAACGGTACGGGCAACGTAGCGGCAGGGACCGGTTCGGCAGTAGGAAACGGCGCGAATAACGGTACGGCTATCGGTGCGAACTCCAGCGTAGTTGGCGAAAATGGTACTGCAATCGGTGCCAATACAGACGCCGCGGGTAACGGCAGTACTGCTGTTGGTCAGGGTGCCAGCGTAGTATCCGGCGCGGGCAATTCAGTGGCAATCGGTCAGGGTTCGGTGGCTACGGAAGCGAATACCGTTTCGTTCGGCACTGACGGCAGTGAGCGTCGGCTCGTGAACGTCGCTGACGGCGTCAACGCAACTGACGCGGCAACAAAAGGTCAGCTTGATCGAGCGGTTGGAGGCTTGCAAAGCCAGATGAACGACGTATCTCGCAACGCGTACTCCGGTATCGCAGCCGCAACGGCACTGACTATGATTCCTGGCGTAGATCCTGGCAAAACACTGTCATTCGGTATCGGCGGAGCGACTTACCGTGGCTATCAGGCAGTGGCAATGGGCGGAGAGGCCCGAATCACTGCGAATTTGAAGATGAAAATCGGGGTAGGAATCTCTAGTGGCGGGACTACCGTTGGTGCGGGCGCCTCTTATCAGTGGTAATCCACGAAGAAAGGAGTGTGGTCTTGAGAAGTGGCTGCTCAAATTCGGACAGTCGGATAAGTGGAGCTGACCTGAGATAGATTGAGTTTTCTCCTGCGGACGTTTGCTGCTCCGGTGTATTAATTGATTTGTGCGAGCAAAAATATTTACGTGAATTTATCGAATTTGTCGAATTAACGAAGAGGTGTGATTGTGGAGATGTGAAATACGCTTCGCATTTTTAAATGTTTATTAATATGTTGTACGTTGATTTATAAAATTAGCGCCATCATCCAATTGGTGTCGAGATTGATCGATGGTCTCATCTTGATGGCATCTTCAATATTATGGAGTTTGCGTTATTTATCTTTATTTAAAGAAATATATTGTTCTGTGAAATGATTGATGGATGGTGGGCACATGGATTTGAAGAAATGTCTGATTGAGCGCCGATTAATCTTCGATAGTCAGCTAATGACTCTTTCGGGGGAGGTGACCATAACTCAGTTGACTGCTAACGAGACGGAATTACTTTTGATCCTGCTGGAGGGTATGGCCACTAAGCAGGCCATTATCTCGCGGGTGTGGGAAAGTAAAGGCATGTTCGTGACGGATGGCAGTTATTATCAACTTGTGCGCGCATTGCGTGTGAAGCTCCAGGATCAAGGCATCTCGGGAAGTCTCATCAAAACTCTCCCGCGGATCGGGTTGAAATTTGTTGGCGCTGTAGAGCCACTTAATGCTCCAGGGCAGTACGACGATATTGCTGCCACTCCAATTCGATCGGTAACAATGGAATCGAAAATGGTGTCGACGGCGATATTGCAACAGCCAACGTGCGATTCAATCGAGACGGAATCGAATCCATCGGATTTCACTGGATCATTTCTTGTGACGCCGCCAGGCATGCGAACAAGTCCGGTTAGATCGTTGGTATATATCTTGGTTTGCACAATCATTGCGACATGGTTTGGAATGTTTTCATGGAAAACCTTCACTAAATATGAACAGGCTCATCAGTTCACTCTCCAGAAAATTATTGGCGGCGTCCACTATTTATCAATCGGCGACATCGAACAAAGCGACCTGCCGAAGACGCTTGATATTGCACCGCCGCAGGGCACATACGTCTATCGGATCGGACTGCGGAGTGGTAACTGGTTGGCCATTTGCCCAAGATCAATTTCTATGCACCCGGAGTCATGCAAAACATATTTCTTGAATGGACCCCGTATGACGGGAAATACGATCTCTAACCGAGGAGGGTTGCAAGTTGTGGATTTTTGGCGAACCTTGTCTCGAGCATTTTTCGTAAATTCGGCAACTTAGTGATTTATTCATGTGATATATTTATGTTGCGATAAATCTGGCAATTTTAGTGAAGATTGATTGATTTGTTTATTTTTAACTGGTTTAATTGAAATTGCTGCGCGGAGATTATTATCAGTAGTGGCGCATCTATCGCGGGAGTCACTCCAGATAAAAAATCAGTGCCGATGGATTTTCGTGAAAAACCGTGCTGAAGATCTGCGAATGAAGCAATGAGGCGGGGAGAGTAAAATTGTTTGATTGCATCAAGAAAAAATACTGTGAGCGGGACTGGCGCATGCAAGCGGTCAAGGTGGTCTGGGCCTGTATCATGTGCGCGGCAACTTTTCCAGTGCCAGTTCGCGCGGATTACATTGATGTTGCTGCCTTGCGCTATCACATTAATCCAGACCTGCTACGCTCGATAGGCTATTATGAATCTCGCTTGAATCCTGATGCAATCCATCGAAATTCTAATGGTTCAGTTGATATTGGTTTAATGCAAATCAATTCGATTCATCTGCATGCACTGAGGGCGCGTGGGATTGACCGAAGTCGACTTGTCAACGCATCAGTTAACGCCGATGTCGGTGCTTCGTTGCTACGTGAGAAAATTGATCGATATGGCAATACATGGGCTGCGGTCGGCGAATATCATTCGCATACCAGGAAATTTGGCTCGGAATACGCGAGAGCGATCCATGAAATCTACGTGCGTCGCCCGTGGTGCGTGAGACAACCGAACATGTGACCTTGCCTTCATTCCACGCATCCTTTATGTATGCAGAGGTGGCCGCGGAAAATCGGACATTCGGATAAGTGGTTTGGCCGGGGCCTGAGCCAGCGATAATGCTGGCAAAGGAACCCGAAAGATGACGAAGAGAACCCGACGGACGCACTCAGCGGCGTTCAAAGCGAAGGTGGCGCTGGCCGCGGTCAAAGGCGAGCGGACGCTGGCCGAACTGGCGCAGCAGTTCGATGTGCATCCGAACCAGATCACGGAATGGAAGCGGCAGTTGCAGGAGCGCGCGGCAGACGTGTTTGGCGCGACAGGCGTGCCGTCGAGCGAGCCGCCGGTGGATGTAAAAACGCTGCACGCGAAGATCGGCCAGTTAACGCTGGAGAATGATTTTTTAAGCGGCGCGCTCACCAAGTCGGGATTGCTGAGCGCAAAGCGATGACCGACCGTACGCATGCGCTGCCGGTTTCGAAACAGACGCGGCTGGTTGGCATCGCGAGATCGAGCGCGTATTACCGACCGCAGCCGGTCAGCGAGGCCGATCAGTTGCTGATGCGACGAATCGACGAACTGCACATGGAGTTTCCATTTGCCGGAGCACGGATGCTGGCGCGCCTGTTGCGCCGGGAAGGCCATGAAGTGGGTCGTCGTCGCGTGCGCACGCTGATGAAGCGCATGGGCGTCGAGGCGCTGTACTGCAAGCCGAACACGAGCCGCCGCAACGCACAGCACAAAATCTGGCCGTATCTGCTGCGTGGCCTGAAGATCGAGCGGGCCAACCAGGCGTGGGCACTCGACACGACGTACATTCCGATGGCGCGCGGATTCGTGTATCTGACGGCGGTGGTGGACTGGGCGAGTCGCAAGGTACTCGCGCACCGGGTCGCCATCACGCTGGAAGCCGTGCACGCTGTCGAAGCGCTGCAAGAAGCGTTCGCCCGCTACGGGCTGCCGGACATCGTGAACACCGTTCAGGGCAGCCAGTTCACGGCGGGCGCGTTCACCGAGGCCGTGCTGGGCCGGCGCATCCGGCTGTCGATGGACGGCAAGGGAAGCTGGCGCGACAACGTGTTCGTCGAGCGGGTTTGGCGCAGCATCAAGTACGAGGAGGTCTACCTGAAAGCGTACGAGTCGGTCAGCCATGCCCGGCGCTCCATCGGCGACTACATCGAGCTGTACAACCGGAAACGGCCCCATTCGAGCCTGGCGGATCAGACGCCGGATGAGGCATACTTCGCGACGCTGCCTGCAATCAAATCGGCAGCATGATTGCCCCGGACGTTCCACTTAAAAATCTCAGAAAACTGTCCAAACGAGCGAGGCCACCTCTGTTTCGGTTCGCTGATCACTCATTCCGGGAACGTGATCACCTGTTTCGGCAAGATGATCGCTCGTTTCGGAAACCGGTGATCAGCGATCACCTTCGACCGAAACGACCGATCACCATCAATCGGAACCACTGATCACGTTCAACCGAAATCGCTGATCACGTTCGCCGAATTACGCACCATGATCCATATCGCGATGGGCGGCCTGTTGTTACGCAGAATCGCTCATCCCTGATTTTTCAACCGCGCTCTTACCAGTTTCCATTGCCGTTGAAGGTCGGACATGCGCTCGGGTCCTCGGGATCTGGAAACATTACCTTCTGCGTGAAATCGTTAATGATCCACTCCTTCATCATGTCTTCGATAGACTTCGGGGATTGCTGTGTGTCATCACCGGACGAACGGTACATGGCTTCAGTTGAAGTCGCGGCTTGCAATGGTGTCATCGGGTGGCTCCTGTTCGGCTGATGTGTCTGCGAGAATGTTTGGGGTACCGGCGTCAACTACGTTGGTGTCGTGCGCGTCGCGACGCTTGAGCCGATGCAGTGCGTCGGTCATTACCTGCCATGCGATTGCGTCGTTGTTCATCGAGCGCACTGTGGTGCGGCATGCGGAGAGCGCCGTGTCGCTCAACTCGTGTGCAGCGTCAAGCGGATCGAATTCGAGAATTTCCTCGTCCCATTCGACAACGAACGAGCGTGTTTCGACGAGCACGATCTGCACCGACGGATAAGTGTCCTTCAGGCGCTTGCGTATCGCTGGTGCGATCCTCTTCGCGCGGTTCGGCACCGACACGCGTAGCGGGCGATTGCTCGGGCATGCGCGGCGGTCTGCAATTGCGTCGGTGATGTGCAGAAGTAACCCTGGATCGCCGAGCAAGTGTTCGAGTGATTGACGGACATTTTCGACGACGTGTTCGAGGAGTATCTGCCGCTTCGTGTCGATCCACTCGAGACACTCGACGACTTGTGTGACGGCGAACGCGAACCCGGCCTCGTAGCCGGTTTTTGCTGCGTGGTCGCGGCAGCCTTGCGCGTCCCGTTCGGCATCTCGCACGAGCAGGCGCGCGCGACGCTTCGCATCGTCGATCAATCGTTCGGCGCGAGCCGCTTGTGACAGTGGTTCGTGTTTAAGCAACACGTCGGCAAGCGGTACTAGGGTGTCAGGAAGCTGTCGCAGTGTCGAGGAGCGCATAGTTCAATGCGAAGGAGAAGAGTGTGGCGTGCCAAGCGGCGCGCACGTCGTGAGCGCCGTCTAGGTGGATTTCGAGACGTTTCGCGTACGCTCGCGGGAAGAGAAGCGGCAGGCGCTGGCGCAGCGCGCGTGGCGCATGTTGCAGCTCACCAGCAAGACAGGCGGAGCCGGCCGCTACAATCGTATCGTCATCGGGCGAGTCAGCGCACTCGACCTTCGGCACGGCATGAAGTGGCAGACATAGAAAGCGCTGGCTCGTCGGATCAAGATGCATGTACCGGCAGTGCTCGACGAGCGCCGTGCGTAGTCGCTGCACGCCGATCAGAAAGCAGACGCGCGGCAGGTGTGTCCAATGATTGACGCATTGCCGCGCAACCGGAGCCTCACCCAGATCGAAGTCGATTTTTGTATCGAGGCGAAGGCGATCGATCATTAGCTGATTCGCGATGTCCGCCGGCAAGTTCGTGAGATCGACTCCGGCGATCGTCCGATATTCCGGATGCGCATAGCCGAACGGACCATACATCACGTTCACGAGAGCGTGAGGATTCATCGGCGTGGCTCCCGAATGTTGCTCAATTCCGCATGAGATTCGCTCGCCGTATCGGCTGGTGCAGATGATTCGGCCGCTTCCGATACGGCGATTGTGCCGGGCGCACCGGGCTCAATGTCAGCAATCCGACCTGCTGCATCCCGTGCCGTTGCGTCGCGTCTGCGTCGCAGGTAGACGAGGTAGCCGGTCACTGCGGCCGCTATCGCGGCCGGTATCGCGGTGAGCCAGTAGAGCCACGTTGCACCGGAATGCGATGCGGAAGCAGTCGGCGCGCCGCGAAACAGCGATGGCGCACGGTACAAGATCACCGAGATATCGTCGTAGTCGATGTTGGTGAAGCTGTTCTTCACAAACCGCTTCACTTCACTGACGAGAATGTCTGCATCCACCTCGTTGCGATAGGTGAGCAGTACGGCGGCGTGCATCCGCGCGTCTGCCTTGCCGCTGTCGGACGGCTTGAGCGGATAGCTGATCTGCACGCGCGCCGTGACGACGTTTTGCAGTGCCGCGAGGTTTTGCTCGAGGCGCTGCTCGACTGCCGACAACAGCCGCGCCTGTTCCGCCTGCGGCGACGCGACGAGCGCGTCTGCTGGAAACGCCTGCGCGATCTGCATGCGCGCCTGAGACGGCAGGTTGTATTGCCGCAGTAGATCGACGGCGGTCGGAAAGTCGGCTTGCTCGACGCTGACCGCGTAGCCTGTCTTGCCGAGGTCTTCTTTGTGTACAGCGAGATCGTGCGCCTGGAGCACCGCGACGACATCGTTCGCCTGCTGCTCGGAGAGATTCTTCAGCAGTTCCTGTTGGTGGCACGCGGCGAGCAGCAGCATGGTAGGCAGCATCGAGAAAGAGATGAATCGCTTCATCGCGTCATTGTGCCTTGACGAGCGTTTCCACGGCCGACACCGCCTTGCGTGCGAGTGTGCTCGCGAGCGACATGGAGATGTTGTAGTCGGAGAGCTCGGTTTGCAGCGCGATCAGCTTTTCGGGGCGCGCGAAATTCACCGGATCGGCAAGCTGCGTCTCGATAATTGTTTTCGCGACGTTCGCGTTGTCGTTTGCGTCGGAGAGCGTCTGCTTCAGGATCGTCTCGAGCGTCGCCGGCGGGCCGGACGATTCAATTTCGCTGAGCGACGGAAGTTCGGGCACCGCGTGCGGGTTCGTAATGTTCATAATCGTTCTGGCCGGGACGGCACGGCGTACGCCGCGTCGTCCCAGGCGGATGAAAAAATTATCGGAAGTTCGAGACGATCGACGAATCGATATCCTTCATCGATTTGACCGCACTGGTTTGTGCATTGCGGTACAGGTTGTACTCGGACATGATCATCTGGTAGTTGGAGAGGGCCACCGGGTCGCTGGGGTTCGAGACGAGGGCCGCCTGCGCGTCCGTAAATTGCTTGTTCAGGTCCATGACGCCGTCATCGAATGCGCGGCCGATGCCGGTCAGGTAGCCTGACCATTGGTAGTCTAACTTCACCGAAGTCGGGACATTGCTCATTGGGAATTCACTCCTTCCAAGGGTTGCGGGAAATACCAGGACGCGTGATCGAGCAGCACGTAGCCGTCGCCGCCTTCCCGATAGGATTTGCCCTTCAGCCAGTCGGTGCGGAGCGCGATTTTGAAATCTACGCGACGTGTGCCCCACTTGTGGCTGAACGAGTGCATGAGGTTCTGCAACGCGGCAAGTTCCTCGTCGCCGAATGAAGTTGCTACTTCGAAGGTCGCGCCGCCACGTCGCGTAAGTAGCCGGTAGCGTGCACCTATCTTATCGAGTGCGTTGCGCGCTTCCTGTTCGATAGCGCCGACATTCGCATCAATCACCCGCACGTTCTTCACGTATGGCGCCGCTAGACGCAGCGCACTAACCGCGCTCGCTCGCGCTGCGGCGGGCAACCGATCGGAGACGATCAGTTCGGGGCGCTCGGGGATGTCGAGGCGCACGGTCACGAAATCGATGCCGGCTTCATCGAGGTGGCGCTCAAGCCGCAGCCGCTCGGTGTCTATCACCGCGACTTCGACTTGCTCCGGAAGTGCGGCCTTCAGCAACGCCTCGCGGTCCCACTCGGCCCCGTCCTGCGATGCGCTTAGCACGTAGATTCGGCCATCATCGGTCGCGAGGATTGCATTGCGCTCAGGGCTGCCCGTCAGCACACTGCTTACGGTGGCGAGCTTTTGTGCGCCCACGTAGTGCCGAACCACCCAATATGCAAGCGCAGAAAGTGTGGCGCTGGCAACAAGCACAATGCCCAGCTTTAGCGCGAAGCGCACAAGCCCAACGCGTGGCGTTACGCGTTCGTCACTCGCCGCTTGCGCGACTGCTGGGTCAAGCGTGGGCTGCGGCGCATATTGTGTGATGGCGTCGCTCCATGCATCTTGTCGACGCTTGACTGCAAACGCAATATCGCCAAAGCGACAGACAGAATTAAAGGTGGCATATTGCGTTTCCGTACCATCGTCGGATAGAAAATCAACCTCGAAATCCTGGGGGGGGAGGGGCGCATCGGCGTGCAAATCTGAAATCTCAGGCGCGCTCGTGGCTAATCGTGAGAAGCGCAAGCGAAAATTTGGCTGGCCGGCTCTGTAAGGAATATACAGTGTGTCGATCGAGCGATTTAGAAAATGCTCTGATCGATTTCCGGCTTCTGCGTTCCGGCGATTATCCGAGAGATCTTCGCCGACATAGAAGAAGATTTCCTTGTCTGGGATTGAAATATCGGAACCGAATAACGGACCAAATAGAATTCGGAGCTGCAGAGCTTCTGGTGAGAAATCTGGTTTATCCATCGCTGCGATCTTCTTTATAGGGCAACATTTGGCGGATCATTCTATTTTGGCGGCGCAGATAGATTGTCTTTGTCGGCAAGTTCACATGCGAAGCGAAAAATCGGAATCGATCAAGGGTGGTTCCGACTTCCGCGGAAGGAGGTGATGCGATGGGTGAAATATACCGTCAGACGGGCGTGCTCCGCTATGAATAAACCTGAAATGTTTTGAATTCGAATATCAAAAAAATCAAATAATTTCTGTTTTTAATGATTTTTGTGAGATTTTTTAATGTCAGATTTTTTTGCTTGATCGGAATGTGGCATCCGACTAGGCTGTGTTTCCGAGAAGGCGTAATAGCGCCCTCGAATTTCGTCGCATTTCATATTAGGAATTGCGTAATGGCTGGAAGATTCGGTAGATTCGATTGCGTTGCAGTATCGCAAGGAAAATCGAGGTTGTTTTCCGGGCCGGCGATTAAGTTGATCAAGCCGGTAACGGAATGCGCGCGCCTGGACGCAATATTTGGGGATGAGTCGTGTGTTGTTTCGATCGATTTGTTTCGATCGGCGCTTGTCGTTATTCCTGGTGACATGAAAATCATATCGCGCGAAGGTGCATGGCGTTTTCACGAAGTCCCGGTATTTGAATCGGCTAAGTTGCTCGCTTTTCTTGAAAGCTGCGCAAAGTCAGATTGTGGCGGTCGTGAGGACTGGTCGGGTGTATCGGGAGGTGCGGTGATTTACGCGCCGAGTGATTTGAGCATCTGGAAATTCGACCGTTGGTTGATCGCCCATGTCATGGGTGCGGAGCGCGACGCCGACCCCCTGCTTGCGTTTCTGCGCGCGCAGGAGAGTTACGGGCTCGTGCGTTTTCTGCTGCGTGAGCGTACGAAAGCGCAGCCAGTGGCCGTCCTTGCCGCTCGCTATGGCGTATCCGAGTCGCACTTCAGGCGTCTGTGCCGTCGGGCACTCGGTCGCGGTTTGAAACGCGAGCTCAGGCAATGGCGAGCGGCGCAAGCAGTACTCGAGATCGTCGAGAGTCGCGAAAGTATGACCGAGGTCGCGATGAGCAACGGCTTTGCGTCGTCATCCCATTTTTCGAGAGAAATTAAAGATTTGTTCGGAATTTCACCGTGCCAGTTCCGACGCAGGACATGAGGAATCTTATCCGATGATGAATTTTGATCAGGCAAAACGACAAGCGACGGCCCTCACGGCGTGGCTGCTGCTGACGGGCACCGCGTTCGCCGCTATGCCCAACGGCGGGAAAACCGTCGACGCAGGCACATCAACCACCGCGACCGACTCGGCAGGCAGCGGCGCGAGCGCGCCGACGCAGGCGGCGAGCACGCCGCAAGATGGTGAGCGACACTTCGTCGCAAGCGATGTGAGCATCAGCGTGCTGCTTAACGCGTTGTCGGGCCGACTGCACAGGCCCGTCGTCGCGAGCGAGACTGTGCGGCGTAAGCATGTGACGGGTGAGTTCGACCTCGCACGGCCGCGAGTGCTCCTCGCGCAGCTTGGGGAGACGATGTCGCTGCTGTGGTATGACGACGGTGCTTCGATCTACGTCTACGACAACTCGGAGATCAAGAATGCGGTCGTGTCAATGCAGCATGCGACCGTTCGCAACCTGCGCGATTTCATTCGCGAAACGCGGCTCTACGATTCGCGCTTCCCGGTTCGCGGCGACGACCTGAGCAGCACGTTTTACGTCACGGGCGCGCCCGTCTACGTGAATCTCGTCGCGGCCGCGGCGCGCTATCTCGATGAAGTGCGCTCGACCGAGGCGAACGACAAGCAGGTGGTCAAGATCGTGCAACTGCACAATAGCTTCGTCGTCGATCGACAATATACGCTGCGCGACAAGCAGATTGACATTCCGGGCATCGCGACGGTGCTAGGCCGAATCTTCGGTACTGTAGAGCGCAGTACACAGGTGGCGAAAGGCGCGCGGCCAGCCGCGGTGCCCGTTGATGCGACGGCGCGCGCCGACGCGTCCAGTACGGCTGCCAAGACGCCATTCTCGCTGACAGCCCCGCTTCCAGCAGCCCCGAATTCCGGCGCGCCCGACATCCTGTCCCCAGGCGCCGGAGTCGAAGCTGGGGCTGGAGCCGAGGCGGCCCGTGGTTTCGTGGTGCCGGCGTCCGAAGGCGTGCGCGCGGTCGCGTACCCGGACACGAACAGCGTGATTCTCGTCGGCCAACTCGACAAGGTGCAGGACATGGAAACATTGATCCATTCACTCGACGTCGAGAAGCGTCAGATTGAGTTGTCGCTATGGATCATCGACATTAAGAAGAGTCGGCTTGACCAGCTGGGCGTTGATTGGCAAGGCGCGCTTGACTTGCCGGGTATCGGCGTCGGTCTCAACAATGGGAGTGGCAGCGGCAACGCAACGACCCTCGACGGCGCGAAATTCCTTGCCTCGGTTGCCGCTCTTAGTCAAACGGGCGACGCGACTGTGATCTCGCGGCCGATCGTGCTCACGCAGGAAAACATACCCGCGACGCTGGACAGCAATCAGACGTTTTACGCAAAGTTGATCGGCGAGCGCGCAGTCCAGCTCGACCACGTGACCTATGGCACGCTCGTCAGCGTGCTGCCACGTTTGTCGAGCGACGGTTCGCAGGTCGAGATGATCGTCAACATCGAGGATGGCAACACCGAGAGTGCGACGGGCGATGGCCAGACCGCAAGTGACAACAATACGATGCCGCTCGTGAATCGCACCGAAATCAACACGGTCGCACGCGTGCCGCGTGAATTGAGCCTACTCGTTGGCGGCAACACGCGCGACGACGTAACTCGTCGTGCGTTCCGGATTCCGGGACTCTCGAGTATTCCGCTCATTGGTGGTCTGTTTCGCGGGCATTCGGATCGGCACGAGCAGGTCGTGCGCGTGTTCCTGATTCAGCCGAAACTGCTGCGCCCGGGCGCAGCGTGGCCGGACGGGCAGCCATGGGAGGCCGGCGATCCGGCGAGCAATGCGACGTTGCGCACGACGGTTCAAATGTTGAAGCCCTTTATGGACGACAAGCAATGAGTTCAATCATCGGTGGTGCGTCGATTGCACGCCGCGGCTTTGCGGTCGACGGCGCGAGTTCGGCGAGCCGGCTCGATGCGGAACCATCGCTCGACGAAGAACCGCAGGCCGGAGCGGTCGAAGTGCAGGTGCAGCTCGCTGATATTGAAGAAGAGTCGGCAAACGCCGCCACGCAATTCAGTCGATTTCGCACGTCGGAGCGAAAATGCCGTCGCAGCGACGACCTCGAACGGATTCTCGACACGGATGCTGACGAGAAACTCGATGATCTCGCGACACTGCTTGGCCGCGGTGGCAACAAGGCCACGAGCGGCAAGCTCGATCTCGCGGTGCTGTTGCGCGAGGCGCGCGAGCGTTTCCGCGACTCGAGCGATCTTCTGCTTGCGCTGCGCGAGTTGCGCAGGCGTCGTCGCCTTAACGGTGAGAACGTCGATGTTGTCGAACGGGCGATCGATGAGATGCTTGCGGGCGGCGACGAAAAGCAGATCAAGGCGGGCATCAACGCAGCGCTGAAGGCGAAGGTGTTCGGAGAACGGATGCAGCTCGATCCACGCCGGTTGCGCGAGCTATATCGGCAGTTTCTCGAGTTCGAGGGCTCCTATCTCGTCGTCTATGAAGACTGGATTGAGCAGTTCGGCGCAAAGAAACGGAAGCGTATCCTCGACTATGTGTGCGCCGCGCTGACCTACGACATGCAATCGCTCGATCCGAGCTGCCGCTGTCCGGCCGAGTTCGGCCCGCTACTGGGCACGTTGCATAACGCACGGATGCTGTCGTCGGCTGATGAGGTGTTCGTCGGCAGACTGCTCAGCGATGAATTCGCGTGTGACTGTGGGCTCACCGAGGAGCGCGCGCTCGCGACGATGTTGGGCGGGCTGCAACGGCCGTTCGCGATTGCGGAGGTATTGATGCGCACGGCGGGCGAACTGCTCGATCCACTTGCGCCGCCCCGCCGTTCACAGTTGTTACAGCTCGTGTTGCGCGCGTTCTTGAGCGTGCCGATCGAGTTATATGGAGAGCCTGACGCGCGCCATGCGGTGATCGGCTCGCTCGAGGATCTGATTAGCACGGCGTACGCGTGCGAGAGACGGTATGCGAGACCGCGTGTAAGTGCCGGTTGAGGTGTGCGTACCTCGACGCTCTCCATTCACTCTAGTCGATAGTTATGCTGAAGAATCTACTGATCAAAACTCAGGCGCGCCCGGAATTGATTGTCCTGTGTCTGATGGTGCTGGTGATCGCGATGCTGATCGTGCCCCTGCCACCATACGTGCTTGATTTCCTCATCGGCTTCAACATTGTGACGGCGCTGCTCGTGTTCATGGGCTCGTTTTATATCGCCAACATTCTCGATTTTTCCACGTTTCCGTCTATCTTGCTGATTACGACACTGTTTCGCCTCGCGCTGTCGATCAGTACCAGCCGTATGATCTTGCTCACCGCGGAGGGCGGCAAGATCATCACGACTTTCGGACAGTTCGTGATCGGCGACAATCTCGTCGTGGGCTTTGTCGTGTTCGTGATTGTCACGATCGTGCAGTTCATCGTCATCACGAAGGGCTCGGAACGCGTCGCCGAAGTAGCGGCCCGCTTCTCGCTTGACGCAATGCCTGGTAAGCAGATGAGCATCGATGCGGACTTGCGCGCGGGCGTTATCGACAACGAAGGCGTAAAGGCGCGCCGCTCGGCGCTCGAGCGTGAGAGCCAGCTATACGGCTCGTTCGACGGCGCAATGAAGTTCATCAAAGGCGATGCGATCGCTGGGATCATCGTCATCGTCGTTAACCTGATCGGCGGCATCTCGGTTGGTGTCGCGCAACACGGGATGACGATCTCCGATGCACTTACGACGTACACGATCCTGTCGATCGGCGACGGCCTCGTCGCGCAGATTCCTGCACTGCTGATTGCGATCGGCGCGGGTTTCGTCGTCACACGCGTGAGCGGATCAGGTACCAACCTCGGTGCGAGCATTGTCGGTGAACTGTTCTCAAATCCGTTCGTACTCCTCGTAACGGCAGTGCTCGCGCTCGCGCTTGGCCTGCTGCCCGGTTTTCCGTTTATCGTTTTTTTTCTGATGGCGCTCGCACTCGGCATGTTGTATGTACGCCGCGAATGGCGCAAGCGCGGCGAATCATCCGCGAGCGAAGGTGGGTTCGTCGGCAAGGTCACAGGTGCGCTGACCGGCAGTGGCTCAGCGAAGCTCTCGACGAGTGACGTTACGGTTGACATCGACATCGAAAAGCTGATTCCGGAAACGGTGCCGCTGATGCTGATGGTACCTGAAGCGGTGAAGCCGATTTTCGAACAGGATGACGTGATCGGCGCATTCAGACGACGCGCATTCGTCGATATGGGACTGAGATTGCCCGACATCCATGTCTCGTATTCGCCGCAAATGCACCCGCGTGAGGCGATAGTGCAGATCAATGAGATTCGCGCGGCAACCTTTGCGATCTGTTTCGATCGGCATCGCGTAATTGGTTCGACGCTCGCGCTCGAAGGGCTTTCGCTCGACGTCGTGCAACTGCCAGACGGCGCGGGTGGCGACGCCTTGTGGGTGTCGTCTTCGCAGACCGATGCGCTCGCAAAAATGGATGTACTCACACGCTCGGCGACCGACGACCTATACGGACAATTTCTCGCGGTGATGCTGAGCAACGTGACAGAGTTCTTCGGTGTACAGGAAGCGAAGCGCCTGCTCGACGACATGGAAAAGAAGTATCCGGAGCTCATCAAGGAAAGCTATCGGCACATTTCAGTACAGCGAATTGCCGAGGTGTTTCAACGCCTACTCACCGAGAAGATCTCGATCCGAAACATGAAGCTGGTTCTCGAGTCGCTCGCGCAATGGGGGCCGAGGGAGAAGGATTCGATTTTGCTCGTCGAGCACGTACGCGCAGCGCTTGCGCGCTACATCACGAACCGCTTCGCTGCGGGGGGAAAGTTACGTGCACTCGTTTTGTCTGCCGAATTTGAAGACACGGTCAGCAAGGGGGTGAGGCAGACATCGGGGGGGGCATATCTGAATCTGGAGCCTGCGATGAGCGAGCAACTGCTCGACCGGCTTGCTCTCGAACTTGCGCGTGCTGGCTTTTCCCAACGCGACATGGTGTTACTTGCTTCAATGGAGGTTAGGCGTTTCGTCAAGCGACTCATTGAGAGCCGCTTCC